>JAFVEJ010000118.1 GCA_017476085.1 Alphaproteobacteria bacterium | reverse complement strand
AAGATATTCGCGAATACATTTATCATGACGGTTACAAGGCCGCTCAGCGCGCCTATACCGAAATGACCGACGCGGAAGTCTGCAAGGAAGTCTTGGACGCCGGTCTGCGCGGACGCGGCGGCGGCGGATTCCCGACCGGTCGCAAATGGGAACTGACCCGTGTCGTCCCCGGCGAAAAGAAATACGTCATCTGCAACGCTGACGAAGGCGATCCGGGCGCATTTATGGACCGTTCCGTGATGGAAGGCAATCCGCATTCCGTTATCGAAGGGATGATGATCGCCGCCAAAGGCATTGGCGCCGACGAAGGTTACATCTATGTGCGTGCCGAATATCCTCTGGCCGTCAAGCGTATGCGCAAGGCGATCGCCGACGCTGAAAAAATCGGCGTTTTGGGACAGGATATTTTCGGTTCGGGCAAAAATTTCACCCTCCACATTATGGAAGGCGCGGGCGCGTTTGTTTGCGGTGAAGAAACCGCTTTGATGGCGTCCATCGAAGGCAAGCGCGGCATGCCGCGTCCGAAGCCGCCCTTCCCGGCTCAGTCCGGTTTGTGGGGCAAACCGACGGTCATTAACAACGTTGAAACACTGGCGAGCGTTCCGATGATTATTCTGAAAGGCGTCGCGAACTACCGTTCCGTCGGCCCGCAGAATTCTCCGGGAACGAAGACGTTCGCCGTGACCGGCCACGTCGCGAATACCGGCTTGATCGAAGTGCCGTTCGGAACGACCTTACGTCAGATCATTTTTGATATCGGCGGCGGCGTTCTGAATTCCAAGGGCGAAGTCGATAATGACAGCTTCAAAGCCGTTCAGATCGGCGGTCCGTCCGGCGGTTGCTTAACAAAAGAACATCTCGATATGCCGTTGGATTTCGACTCGTTGAAACCGACCGGCGCGATCGTCGGTTCCGGCGGTCTGGTCGTGATGAACAAAGATACCTGTATGGTCAGCATCGCCAGATTCTTTATGCAGTTCACGCAAAACGAATCCTGCGGCAAATGCACGCCGTGCCGTGAAGGAACGAAGCAGATGCTGGCTTTGTTGGACGACATCATCGAAGGACGCGGAACGGAAGAAACATTGGAATTGCTGGAAGAAACGGCCAAAACCGTTCAGAAGGCCTCCTTGTGCGGTCTGGGCAAGACGGCGCCGAATCCGGTTCTGTCCACCCTGCGCTATTTCCGTGACGAATATCTGGCTCACGTCCGTGATAAAACCTGTCCGGCGGGACAGTGCAAAGCTTTGGCCAAGCCGACCATCGATCCGACCAAGTGCCGCGGTTGCACAGCCTGCGCCCGCAAGTGCCCTGTCGGAGCCATCTCGGGAACGGTCAAACAGCCGCACTCGATCGATCCGAATAAGTGTATCAAATGCGGTGCTTGTGCCGCCGCGTGCAAGTTCGGTGCCGTTTCGGGCATCGCTCCCCGTGCTTAATTGAAAGGTGAAGCTTTATGACTGATAAGAAAGTTTTGTTCATTGACGGCAAAGAAGTCGAAATCGAAAATGAACGCAATATTTTAGAGCTGTGCCGTAAAGCGGGGATTGATATCCCGACGTTTTGCTATCAGCCCGAACTGAGCATTTACGGCGCTTGCCGTTTGTGTCTGGTTGAAATCGAAGGCAGAGGCATTCAGTCTTCGTGTTCCACTCCTCCCGAAGCGGGCTTGAAGATTAAAACGAACACGGAGGAAATCCGCAAACTGCGTCGTGTCACGATGGAATTGCTGTTAGCTTCCCATCCGCAGGACTGTCTGAAGTGCGGCAAGAGCACAAAGTGCAAATTGCAGGCAATCGCCCGCAAAGTCGGCGTTAAGGATATTCCTTACAAAATGTCCGTCAAAGATCTGCCGGTTGATGCCAGCTCTTATTCTTTGATTCGCGATCCGGCAAAGTGCATTTTGTGCGGCAACTGCGTCCGTATGTGCGCTGAAATTCAGGGAATCGGCGCGGTGAACTTCACCAACCGCGGTTCTCACAGCACCGTAACGACCGCTTTCGGCAAAGATATGTTCACGACGGAATGCGTGAACTGCGGACAGTGCGCCGCGGTTTGCCCGACCGGCGCATTGCAGATCCACTCTGAAATCGACGAAACGATGAAGGACATCAACAATCCCGAAAAGATTACGGTTGTCCAGATGGCTCCGGCTGTTCGCGTCGCGATCGCCGAAGAATTCGGGCTGCCCGCCGGCATCGATTCGACGAAGAAGATCGTCGCTGCTCTGAAGAAGATCGGCGTTGATTATGTCTATGACACGAACTTCACGGCGGATATGACGATTGTCGAAGAAGCGACCGAATTCGTTCATCGTTTACAGAACGGCGGCACTTTCCCGATGTTCACGTCCTGCTGTCCGGCATGGATCAAGTACGCCGAAACGTACTATCCGTCCTTGCTGAAAAACATCAGCTCCTGCCGTTCACCGCAGGGAATGTTTGGTGCGGTCATTCGCAAGGCAATGCCCGATTATACCGGAAAAGACAACAAGGACATCGTTTCCATTTCCATCATGCCCTGCACGGCGAAGAAGTTTGAAGCCCGCCGCGATCAGTTCAAGCATGACGGCAAACCGGAAATTGATCACGTCTTGACGACGCAGGAATTGGCTGAAATGCTGAAATCCGCCGGCATCAATCTGGCCGAGATCGAAGATCAGGAATTGGATATGCCGTTGGGTATGTACACCGGCGCGGGCGTCATTTTCGGCGTTACCGGCGGTGTGATGGAAGCGGTTCTGCGTTTTGCGGCCGAAAAAGTCGGCGGCATCAAAGACGCGATTGAATTCAAGAACGTCCGCGGTTTTGAAGGCATCCGCGAAGCCGAAGTCGAACTGAACGGCAGAACGTTCAAGTTTGCGGTTGTCCACGGTCTGGCGAACGCCGGCAAAGTGGCGCAATCGGTTATTGACGGCACCTGCAAATACGACCTGATTGAAGTCATGGCATGCCCGATGGGCTGCGTCGGCGGCGCCGGTCAGCCGGTCAGCGAAGGCTACGTCAAGAAGAAACTGCGCGCGCAGGGACTGTACAACGCCGACGAGAAATGTGCTTTGCGCAAATCTCAGGACAACACGGCTGTGTACGACATTTACGGCAAATACTTTGAAGGCGGCCCCGGCACGCATGAAGCGCACGAAAATATGCATACGACTTACGTTGCCAGACCGAAAGCGCAAATGGAAATGGATCTGAACCGTGCCGACGACAACGCCGTGGCGGTTGAATTGAACCTTTCCGGCGAAAACATGCGCAACGGCGTGGAAGACCTGATGGGCAAAGTGTTGGGCAAGATTCGTGAAAACGGTTTGCAAAACACGGTTAAAGTCGGCGTTACGTTCGGTCATACCGGCGAAGACCCGATGGTCACGGTCGCCGGAAAAGCGGTCGAACCCGATGCGGAAAAAGTGATCGCCGCAATCAAAACCGCAAAATAACTTTTCGACTATTTGATAAAAACAGCCTCTTTTGAGAGGCTGTTTTTTTGTCTAATTCGTCAGACACTCTTTGACTTTTTTCTCTCTTTTTTTTATACTTGCTCCATTGTCATTTTTTCCGAAAGCAAAATTTATGTCAGAAAACAAACAGAATATAACTCCTCCCATGAACATCGATTCTTGCGAACGCGATATGCTGACAGATTTGATCAACAATGTGGCGGCCAGCCCTACCGGAAAAAAATTATTGGAGAACGCCGCCGCCTTAGGATATACGCTCTGTACAGACAGCATCGACGGTTTCGGGCATTGCAGCGCCAAAGATAAACGAATTGTTTTATCAAACCGTTGTTCCTACGACAAACTCGTTTCCTCTTTGGCACATGAAACCCGCCATGTCGAACAGATATCCAAAGGAGCGGAACCGTATTACACTTCCGAAGTTTCGCTGAAAGATCAGCTGATTGAAAAACGCTTAATGGAAGCGGACGCCGTAGCGACTTCCTTAATGGTTTGCCACGAATTGCGCGAACAAGGCAACAAAGCACCGATGGAAGCAGCTCAAACGCATTACGAAAAAGAAATTGCCGCTTTTGAAAAAGGAATGGAAACTTCATCGAAAGAAGCGCTGACGCAAGCGGCGTTGGCATGGTATGAAAACAAGAACCGTTTATTCAAGCACGAATGTCGTGTTGTGGCCGCCCCCGTCAGCGTCGGAGCGAATTTCGAAAATACGACCGGAAAATACAAAAAGCTGACGGCGGAAGACTGCATTGCGCGTTTATGTGCGTTCAATGGCGAACCGTATTTTACAAAAAGTGCGGATGAACTGAAAACTCCGGAAAGAGCCGGTATTTCGGAACGGCTGAAATATTGGCTGGATGTCAATGCCAATTTGTGCAAAAACGAAGGGGTTTCTCAGGAATCTTCGATAGCCTCAATTCCCGTTTATAAAGACTCTCCGTCTTTATACGGGCAAGTCAATATGCCGCCGATGTATCCGAGTGCTTCGACTAAAATTGAAGCTTATAAAAAAGCGCGCATGCTCCAAGCTTGTGTGACTGCAAAGGCAAAAGGTAATAAAAGCCTCTGAGAAGAGGCTTTTTTAGAACGAACAAGCTGTAAAGGATTTAATAATGACGACCACACACACCTCTTTGCTGATTTTAGGTTCAGGTCCTGCCGGATACACGGCAGCAATTTACGCGGCCAGAGCAATGCAAAATCCTGTCCTGATTTCCGGCATGCAGCCGGGAGGACAATTAACCCAAACCGGCGATATTGAAAACTTCCCCGGCTTCCCAGAAAAAATCAGCGGTATGGAATTGATGGATCGTATGCGCCAACAAGCGGAAAACCTTGGAGCAAAAATCATTGACGAAACAGCGGTCAAAGCCGATTTATCAAATCGTCCGTTTACGGTTACACTTGATTCCGATGACGTTTACACCTGCGATGCGCTGATTATCGCGACAGGCGCTTCCGCCAAGTGGATGAACCTGCCCAACGAAGAAGAACTGCGCGGCTTCGGCGTTTCCGCATGCGCGACCTGTGACGGCTTCTTTTACAGAAACAAGCGCGTTGCGGTTATCGGCGGAGGCAATACCGCTGTGGAAGAAGCTCTTTATTTGGCTAATCTGGCTTCGGAAGTTTACATCATTCACCGTCGCGATGAACTGCGCGCCGAAAAAGTAATGCAGGAACGTCTGCTTTCCCACCCGAAAATCAAGCCGATCTGGAACAGTATCGTTGAAGAATATATCGGCGAAAAAGACAAAGGCGGTTTAACCGGTTTACGTTTGAAAAATGTGCAAACCGGCGAAGAAGCCGAATTAAACGTTGATGGCGCTTTTGTCGCGATCGGGTATGCGCCGAACACGGAACTTTTCAAAGATCAGCTTGAATTGGACAAAGCGGGATTTATTGTCACGCAGAACGGTCGTCCGCAAACTTCCGTTGAAGGTGTCTTTGCCGCCGGAGACGTACAAGAACTGTATTTCCGTCAAGCTGTTACAGCCGCCGCCGGCGGATGCCGCGCCGCTTTGGAAGCCGAAAAATATCTCTCTGCGTTAAAAAAATAATTCGGGGCAAAAGAAATGAATCCGATTTTTGAACATATTTATTCCGGCGATCTTGAACAACTGAAAACCGCTTTTTTAAACACAACAACAATCAATCAATTCGATGAAAACGGAATGACGCTTTTGGCTTTTGCTTCAGCTAAAAGTCCTAACGCGGGAATCTTATCTTTTTTGATAGATTCGGGGGCAGATATAAATTTAAAAGACGCTCATGGGATGACGCCTTTAATGTATGCCTCTATGATGAATCCCAATATAGAGATTACAGATCTGCTTTTGGAAAGCGGCGCCTGCCTTTCCGATAAAGATGAAAACGGTATGACGGCTCTGCTTTGGGCAGCAAAAGAAAATGAAAACCCCGCCGTATGTAATCTTTTGCTTGACTGCGGAGCGGATGTTACCGAACGAGACAATAAATTCAACGTCAACGCTCTTATGATTGCCGCAAAAGAAAACAATAATCCGGCCGTTGCCTCTTTACTAATCGCTGCAGGGGCGTCTGTAAACAGCGCCGCTCCTAACGGCATAACGGCTTTGATGCTGGCTTGCGGTAAAAACATCAATCCGGCCGTGACAGAAGCTTTGATTACCGGCGGAGCAAACATCAATGCTAAAGATCAAGATGGCTATACGGCTCTTTTATATGCGGCAGAAGCTAATATTAATCCGGCCGTTGCAGAACTTCTGCTCAAACATGGAGCCAAAATAACAGACAAAAACAACAAAGGAGCTTCCGCCCTATTACTGGCTGCCATTAAAAATCCGGCTCCGGCCGTTATTCATACACTTATGAAATATGGCGCAAATATAAAAGAACGGGATCCGTCTTTGTCCGCCACACCTTTACTATGGGCTGCAGCTTTAAATCCCAATCCCCGTATTTTGGAAGCTTTACTGGCGGAAGGAGCTAGTCTGCATGAAACAGTCAACGGCAGAACAGCTTTAATGGCCGCAGCCGGCAGCAATCCCAATCCCGCCGTTCCCGGATTCTTGCTGGATATGGGAATGGATCCTGCCGTAGCAGACAACACGGGCGCAACCGCCTTTGATTATGCTAAAAACAATCCTGCTTTGCATCATACGGAAGTTTTCTGGGAATTAAGCAAAACTCTTCGTTAGTACTTTTTATCGCACCTGATTTTTATATTAAAAACCCCTGTTAAAACGAATAACAGGGGTTTAAAAATATCCGTAAATATTATTAACGACCGGCTTTTTGTTTATTCAACATAGCAGCCTGAACCAAACCGCCGCTCGGTTGACCGTAACCGGCAGCAAACAGCTGAGCAACTTCTTCTTTCCGTTTAGCCTTTTCAGCTGCTTTAATCGGCGCTTCGATTTCCTTTTTCAACATTTTCAATGCCAACTGCGCATGCTTGACATTAGCATAATCGCGCGCAGACTTTTTTTCTTCCGGCGTTTTAGAAGCCGACATTTCCGCAGCCATCAGCTTTCCTGCTTTTGCAGCCATATACGCCGTTGTTGCCACAAATAATGTCGCCCCTAATGTGTTGGGATCATTAGCTACGATCGGCGCTACAGTCACCGTTGCCACTGCTGCCATTCCTCCGGCAACAACATCGGAAACATTTCCTATATCCGCATCGGAAGCATAATTCACTTTTGTTTTCAAACTGGCGTTTGCGGCTTTATCTTTCAGTCTTTTTTCTTTAGCTTTAACCACGTCTAAAGCGTCGGGAGCTTCCAACAGATCTTTTTTATCCGCCTTTTCAAAATAGTCCTCAAGGGCATGTTTTGCTTCACTTTTCGATTTGCCCTTTGTTAAGACGATCGCATTTTCTAAATACGCGCGCAACAATTTGCGTGTTGCTGAACTGCCGACAAGAGCTTCTCTTTCCTCAGTTTTCACTTTTTTATGATAGCTGTGCTTAACATGCACTATTTCCATAATACTCTCCTGCTGCTAAAATGTATTTTCTTTAGAAATATCCTCATTCTTTCTTTTTGTCAAACATTTTTCACTCTTTATAAAAAAATGCTTCGAACACCCAATAAATTTTTCATAAAAAAGCACCCTTTCTTTGTCTATATTTTCTTGTTCTATTTTAGTCTCCTTTTTCAAAGTGACCTTGTTTATGAAATTTCGTATTCTTTCCGCCTCTCCTTTTCTGTCCTTCTTTTCTTCTCCGTTATGGTTTATCTAATTCAAAGCTCTCCTGCATTCCTTTCCGGTCTGCAAGAGAGCTTTTTCATTTTCCCCGTTTTGGGGGACGCGATTTACTCAAACACGTTTTTTATTTTTCAATCTTTTTGATCTTCAAACGGGTTAAGATTTTGATTTTTATTCTCCATTGTTTTGCGAACATCCAAATACATCAGAATCGGCATCGCCACATAAATGGAAGAATATGTTCCGACCAAAATCCCCCATAACATCATCAACGCGAATCCCTGCAAAACAGGGCCGCCGATAAACAGCATAATTGTCAGCATAATAATCGTGGACATACCGGTCAACAATGTACGCGGCAACATCTCGTTTGTTGTCTTATTGATCATTTCATCAATCGGCATCTTGCGATATTTATGAAGATTTTCCCGCATACGGTCATAGGAAACGATCGTATCGTTCACGGAAAAACCGGCCAACGTCATCAAACCCGCAATGATGGTAATGTCAAAATCCAGCTGGAAAATAGAAAACAATCCGACAGCTATGATTATGTCATGGATCAAAGACAACATTGTCCCCAATGCGAACTCCCATTCAAAACGGGTCCACACATAAACCGTGATCATAACTCCGGCCAGAACCAGAGCCAGAATACAATTATGAATCAACTCCGCTCCGACGCGGGGACCGACCATTTCAATCCGGCGGAAAGAAAAGTCTTCACCCAACTCCTGACGAATTACGTTTGCGATTTTCATTTGTTCCTGTTCGTTATCGCCGTGTCCTAAAGCCGTGATCAACACTTCCGTACCGTTTTCCCCGACAGGCTGCAGATCGACATTCAGATCAGCAAGCTTAGAGCGCATTTCTTTCATATCGATTTTTTCTTCAGCCTGCACTTCCATTAAAACGCCGCCTTTAAAATCGATTCCGAAATTCATGCCTTTGGTAGCAACGGAAAATATCGAAATCAAAATCAACAACAACGACAGAAAAAACGCCGGTTTGCGCGCGCCGATAAAATTAACGTGCGTCGGTTTAATGAAAAAATGAATAAGTCTGGGCATTTCAATTCTCCTTACACGTTCAGCTGTTTCGGTTTAAAGATTTTAATCCAAACCAAAATCAGCACTTTCGTCACATAAACCGCCGTAAAGACAGAGGTCACCAATCCTAAGCAGGTTGTCACGCCAAACCCGCGCACGGGGCCGTTGCCCAACCAGATCAGAATGGCTCCGGCAAACAGGCTGGTCAGATTGGAATCGAAAATCGCCGAAGAAGCGTTTTCAAATCCGGCCTCAACCGTATTTAAAACGGACCGGCCCAATGCTTGTTCTTCGCGCATACGTTCATAAATCAACACGTTTGCGTCAACCGCCATTCCCAGCGTCAATGCGATACCGGCAATTCCCGGCAAAGTCAGCGTACAGTTTAAAGCACTCATCAAACCGCACAACAACACAAGGTTCAGAACCAAAGCGATATCAGCGAACAAACCGAACAAACCGTAAGTCGCCAAAACAAACGCCAATACCAAAACCAAACCGATCACGCAGGATTTCTTTCCGGCGTCGATCGAATCCGTTCCCAATCCCGGTCCGACAATGCGTTCTTCAACAACTTCCAACGGAGCGGGCAAAGCGCCGGAACGCAGCATCAAAGCTAATTCGGAAGCGCTTTGTACCGTAAAGTTACCGGTAATAATTCCGGAACCTCCGGTAATAGCCGTTTTCACTTCGGGAGCAGTCAGTACCTGACCGTCCAAAACGATAGCCAGACGACGACCGACACCGTCACGGGTCGCCGCTCCGAAACGCTTGCTGCCATAAGAATTAAAACGGAAAGCGACAACCGGTTCCCCTTCGGCAAAATCGGCGCGGGCATCCGTCAGATGTTCCCCTCCGACTCTCGATTTGCGTTCAATCACATAGTGGCCGGCATCATCGTTCCCCGGAACGACTTTTGATTCAGGAGAAATTTTGCCGCGGCGGGCATCCGCCAACGTTGTTTTTTCATCCACAAAATGGAAAGACATTTTTGCTGTTTTTCCCAGCAATTTTTTTACTTCATTCGGATCTTCCACACCGGGCAGCTGCACCATAATACGATCGGATCCCTGACGCATAATTGACGGTTCGCGCGTCCCTAACTGATCAATACGGCGACGCACGATTTCAATTGATTGATCCACGGCATCGGATTTCATTTTTGTCAAAGCCTGTTCCGTGTAGCGAACAGTCAACAGATTCCCGTCTTCCGTCACTTCCAGATTGCCTTTATCGATTTTGCGCAGCAATTCTTTTGCCCGGGCGATCTGATCGTCTTTGACGATTTTCACATTTAAAGCGCCGTCGGAGACATTCAACCCCGTATATCTGATGCTTTTTTCACGCAAATTGCTGCGAGCCGCATCCAGAATACCGTTCAGCTGATCCGTTACCACCTGATCCAAATCAACCTGCAGCAACAGCTGAGAGCCCCCCTGCAAATCCAGTCCCAACGTCATCGGACGCCACCATTCAGGCAACTTTTCCTGTTGAGCTTTAGGCAAAAAATTGGGAACGCAGAAAAACAGTCCTGCTGCCGCGATAACGGTAATCAGTGCTATTTTCCATTTAGGATAATTAAACATCTGAATTTCCTTTTATTTTTTTGTTAAAACGTCTTTCAGGCCTTCACTGCCTTTTTTTGCGTTATCGTTTACGGATTCATCTTCCGTCAAAGAAGATGACGGCTGCGTCCGACTATCCAACACCCGGTCTCTTACGACGACAACCCGGACACCGTCCGCGATTTCAACCAGCAAATCATCCGAATTGGAACGGATTACTTTTCCGACGATTCCACCAAACGTGACGATTGTATCTCCGCGGCAAATATTCGTCTGCATCATTTGATGATCTTTTAATTTTTTCTGCTGAGGACGAATCAAAAAGAAATAAAAAACCGCGAAAATAACTAAAAATTGCAATAAAATGCGTATCGGGTTCGCTGCCGCAGCCGGATCGACGGCAGCGGCGGCCGTAACAGCGGCTTCCTGTGCAATAGCGGGATTGATCAGCATAATGCATCTCCATTCGTAAAAAGTTAAAGCTAAAGAAGTATAAAGCGATCCGAATGAATTGCAATCTTATTTTATAGTTAAAGAGAATTTCTTTTTCTTTACGCTTTTCTGACGCGGTCCGGAAAAATCCGCCGCGGCAAAAACGAAAAATTGTTTTAAAATCCTGAATCTTAACGCTCTTTCCGAGCGGAAACGGCGCGAACAACCGCCGCCGCATTTGTTTTTTCCGCGGATTTTTCGGAAACGACGGGCGGCCTGACCCGTCCGTTTGCCTCACGGACGTAAAATTTATCCGCAGATGTCGGCATTTTTGATTTTCCGAAGAGCTTCAGCGCATGGCGAATATGACCGCGTTCGACTTTAGCGGCATTTTCAGCCGTCTGTTCTGAAACGGTCGTCGCCCGCTGCGACGTAAAGAAAGCGGGATCAACATAAGGAACATTGTCCGACAGAACTTTAACGGACAAATCCTGTTTATAAGCGCCGCTGTGCATTTGTCCCATAGACATATATTCCGTCACGCTGCGATCATACAGCTCGACGTATTCGGCATGATCATACCACGCTTTAAAAGCTTCGGCTTTTGCCTTTGTTTCATCTTTATCCTTTTCAAAAGAAGCTTCGTATGCCTGCATAATACCGCCGTGGCGATTGCAAAACAGTTTATACGTTTCCGGTTCGGCTTTGCGCATCTGATATACGGCAGCACACTCATGCGCCATCGCATCCGCTTCCATCGCCCGTGTTTCACCGATTGAAGCATACATCGTGTAAGACATATCACGCTTCGGATTCTGTTCGGAATGACGGCATTCATGCACAATTGTCG
Source organism: Alphaproteobacteria bacterium (assembly GCA_017476085.1). Next base: position 531 of record JAFVEJ010000118.1, on the reverse strand, counting down.
ATAACAATTGCTCATCGCTGGCTTTTTCATTCAGAGAAACATACTTCATCGAGGGCATATAAGACCCCAATGAATTTCCTTTATCCCCGTCTATGCCGATGGAAATTCCCCGTTCAATCGCGGATTCGATAATTTTTTTCCCTGTCGGACTGGATTTTGCCACCCGATCAATCAGTCTTTTCACTCGTTCTTCGCGTTCTTTTTCGCGGCGTTCGATTTCGGCTTTATCAACGGGGGTATTCATTCCGGTGAACATAATTCCGCCGGGACCGGCAATTATCGGCATCAGAGCTCTCCTAAAAACAAAAACAACACTCTGAAAAATAAAGATACCACAAAAACTTTGGACAAAAAAGTTTTTTTCGTTTATTTTTTAATCGTCCTGTATTTTTTTACCCTGTTCGTTCTTTTCCTATAAAAAATCTGCTGTGAATTTTACTATGCTTATCCCCGAAAATGATTATCTGACAACCGCATATTCTCTTCTGAATGAAAAATTTTCAACGGCGAAATGCGCTTTTATTGCGGGTT
>JAFVEJ010000117.1 GCA_017476085.1 Alphaproteobacteria bacterium | reverse complement strand
CCAAGCCTGAAAAGCCGGACATGCCTGATGCAGCAGCATGCCAAGCCCGTCCGCCGTCACATATCCTTTTTTTTCTGCCTGTTTCAGCAATTCCGTTTTCAAAGGGGAATAAACCAGATCGGCGACGACAGCCGATTCATCCAAACCGGACAGATCGATATCCAACGGACCGAATCCGTTCATTCCGAGCGTCGTCGCGTTGGCAAGCAATCCCGCCCCTTTCAATGCTTCTTCCTTTTTACTCCATTCGATCAAACGGAAGTTTCCGCCAACGGAAGACGCAAGGTTTTCGGCTTTTTCCCTTGTTCTGTAAACCAATCTGATTTCCGGCGCGCCGGCTAAAACCAAAGCCGCGCAAACGCCTCTGGCCGCGCCGCCCGTTCCCAGAATGACGACGGGTTTATGCTTGATATTAAAATCTTTCTTTTTTTCCTGAATGTTAGTCAAAAAGCCTAAGCCGTCCGTGTTATGCCCGAACAAAGTACTGTCTTCTCCGACAATAACGGTATTGACGGCCCCCGCTTTTTTTGCCGCATCTGACAGATTATCCATCAGCTTCATCACAGCAACTTTATGCGGTACGGTAACGTTGATACCCGAAAACCCTTTTTCTTTTAAGGAGAAAACAAAATCCTCCAATTCCTCCGGTTTGACTTCATAAGTGTCGTACCGCGCCGGAATACCGTACTTTTTCAGCCAGTAATTATGAATGATCGGAGATTAGGAATGATGAACGGGAAAACCGACAACACCGGCCTTTTTCAAGGTCATTTTTGCAGTTCTCCGCATTGACGCAAACATTCCAACAGCGGCAACAATGGCAATCCAAGAATTGAAAAATAATCGCCTTCAAACGATTTAACCAGTTGAGCGCCTAAATCTTCCATATAGTAAGCGCCGACGGAATAACAAACGTCTTCGCCCGCTTCCGCCAGATAGTCATCAAGGAAGTTGTCGGAAAAATCGCGCATCGTCACTTTAACGACGGAATTATCAAACCAAATCAGCTTGCCGTTTTTGACGACTGCCGTCCCGTTGACAAGCAAATGCGTCTTGTCGCGCAATTTTTTCAAATTTTTGTGCGCCATACTCAAATCGGCCGGTTTTGAAAACCACTCGCCTTTCATATCCAAAATCTGATCCGCGCCGATCACATAAGCTTTCGGATATTTTTTGGAAACGGCCATCGCTTTTTCGGTTGCCAGTTTCAGACTCGTTTGCTTGCTGTTCTGACCTGCGGCGCGCATTTCCGTTCTGATCGCTTCCTCGTCAATACCGGAGGGAATGCTTTCAAATTCAACGCCCGCAGCGTCTAAAAGATCCTGCCTGCTCTTGCTTTTAGAAGCTAATATCAACATTTTTCAAAACTCCTGTGCATAAGTCCGATAAAACGACATCTGATTTATTTTTATCCCCTTTATGCCATTATGTCCCGTTTTTTATGCAGATGTGTATAAAAATTTTTATTTGTTTGATAATAAGAAGGATAAACACTTATCCCCGTTATCCACAAACTGAAGCGACTCGCAGCAAAATCATTTTTTTTAATTTTTTATTCTTTTATTTTTCCAAAATAGTGGCGCTGTGACTATTTTTGTTGAAAGCCTGTTGATAAAAAAGCATCCGACTTATGCACAGGAACAAATAAAAACAACATCCTTTTTTATAATTTATTGAAGTGATTTTTTCTACTTGACCGGCAACACCAAAAAAGATAAAACAAAATTCTCTTCTCTTCGGCGATATTCGGCCGTTTTCCAATCATAACATAAAGACGATCATATATGCATTTAAAGAATCTGAAAAAGAAATCTCCTGCCGAGTTGTTAAATATGGCGGAAGAATTAGGCGTTGAAAACGCTTCGACGTTAAGAACACAGGACTTGACCTTTGCCATTCTGAAACAACTGGCAAACAGCGAAGAAACCCTTCAGGACGAAGGCGTTATCGAAGTGTTGCAAGACGGTTTCGGTTTTTTGCGTTCTCCGGAATCCAATTATTTGCCGGGACCGGATGATATTTATGTTTCCCCCAGTCAGGTCAAAAAGTTCGGTCTGAGAACGGGCGACACGGTTGAAGGGGAACTTCGCGCTCCGAAAGACGGCGAAAAATACTTTGCTCTTTCCAAGATTTCAAAAATCAACTTTGCCGATCCGGAAAACGTGCGTTACCGCATCAACTTTGATAACTTAACGCCGCTGCACCCGAACGAAAAAATCAAAATGGAAAACGATTTGGACAATAAAAATATGACGTCCAGAATCATTGACTTGATTTGTCCGCAGGGCAAAGGTCAACGCGGTATGATCGTCGCGCCGCCCAGAACCGGTAAAACCGTGATGCTGCAAAATATCGCGCACGCAATCACGCAAAACAATCCGGAAATCTATCTGATCGTCCTGTTGATTGACGAACGCCCCGAAGAAGTTACGGAAATGAGCCGCACGATTCAAGGTGAAGTCATCAGTTCGACCTTTGACGAACCGGCTTCCCGTCACGTTCAGGTTGCCGAAATGGTCATTGAAAAGGCCAAGAGATTGGTTGAACACAAGCGCGATGTTGTCATCCTGCTTGACTCGATCACCCGATTAGCGCGTGCTTACAATACGGTTGTGCCCAGTTCCGGTAAAGTTCTGACGGGCGGTGTTGACGCGAATGCTTTGCAGAAACCGAAACGCTTTTTCGGCGCGGCCAGAAATATCGAGGAAGGCGGTTCTTTGACGATTATCGCCACCGCTTTGATTGATACGGGATCCCGTATGGACGAAGTGATTTTCGAAGAATTCAAAGGTACCGGCAACTCTGAAATCATTCTGGACCGCAAAGTGTCCGATAAACGCATTTTCCCCGCGATCGATATCACAAAGTCCGGCACACGCAAGGAAGAATTACTTGTCGGCAAGGATATGCTGTCCAAAATGTGGGTATTGCGCCGCGTTTTGATGCCGATGGGCCCCGCGGATGCAATGGAATTTTTGATGGAAAAGCTGAAACAGTCGAAAAACAATCACGACTTTTTCGATGCGATGAACTCCTAGCACTTTCCGGACAGAGCTGCCGAACATCGCTGAAAAGCGGTTTACGGGGGATTATTTATGAAAGAAAAGATTTTTGCTGTTTTAACGGCATTGATGGTTTTGGCATCAACAACAGGTTTATGGTTCAGCCATAAAGGAACAATAACAGTTTCAACGGATTTAAAACCAAAAACGGAAGTTGTATTGCAATACCGGAAAAAAGCCGAGAGCAAATTAATATCCGTAAAAAAGAAAACCGGACAGGACGGCAAAGCTTTTTTTCATATTAAAGGACAAACGCTTTATTATTTTAAAATTGACCTTCCGGAAAAAACAGAAATAAAAAATGTGCAGTTTCGCGGTTGGAAAAATCAAACCGTCGCTTTAAACGCTCAAAACGAATATACGGGTAAATTTTTAAATAACAGAATCCATATAACAAATTGGTATAATTTGATTGTTCTGGGGGGATTGGGATATTATTTAGGATGGTTTTTAACATATTCCTTAAAATACGGTTTTCCGAAAGACGATCCTAAACCGCCTAAATATATGAATATCGAGTTTTTACGAATTGTGTTTACATTCATTATTTTGTTTTTTCATATGTTAGGTGCTTTTAATTTTTTTTCATTTGGAAGATATAGCGTAGAATTCTTTTTTATTTTAAGCGGATTTTTATTTTGTTTGACATATAAGAATACATCGTCAATATGCGATTTTATGAAAAAGAAAATAATTCGCTTTACTCCGCTTATTGTTTTTTGTTCTGTTATATGCGGTGTTTTTCAAACCGATATTAATTTTTCAACTATGACGGGTGACTGGTTTTTCTTAGGAAGTACGGGACTTTTTGGAAATACCTATACTATTGCGGCTTGGTATTTATCCGTTATATTTTGGGTTACGTCATTTTATTTTTATTTACTAAAAACTCAACGCAAAGAAACAGTTTACATTATTATGGCTGTTTTGACGTTTTTTTCTTATGTTGCTCTTGCTCGTTTTCAATGGGGAGACAGATTGCCGGGATTAGGCGATAAAGAAAACATAGGCTATATGATAACGCAGGGACTGATGCACGGCGTGGCAAATATAGGATTAGGATTTTTTATCGGTTTGTTTTATTTAAATAGAATACCTGAACGGAATTTATTTAAACCTTGGCAATATACGATTGCGGAAGGTTTTCTTTTGATTTTTTCATGTGTTGGTATGTTGAATAAAAAAATATTTCCGGATAATCCTTTATTATTAATAATAAGTTTTGGAATGCTTATTTATTTATTTGTTATAAGAAAAGGATATATATCTTGTTTTTTTGAAAAGCCTGTTTTTTCAAAAATAAGTAAATATATATTAGCTATTTACTTATCGCATCAGCCTGTTACATTTTCTATTTTAAAATATTTTAAAATTTTACCTTCTTCTTTCTCTTATCCATCTGATTTTTTTATTGTATGTATTTTCCTTATTTTACTTTTAAGCTTTATTATTCACCATACAATTGAATTACCGGCAACACGCGTTTTGAAAAAATGGTTAGGTTAATTTTCATACGCTTTTTTATTGATAACGCGAAGATAATCCGTTACGCGGGCGTATTCGGCGGCGGACGGAATTTCTTTATTGGCGGATAAAGTGCGCAGGGCTTCTGTGTATTCTTTATTGCCGGAACGCAGCATTTCAAAGTTCGCCAGAACAAAGATATTGCGTTTCAAATATTGTTTGTCCGCTTCGGAAAATTTGTTTTTGCCGTCGGGAACCATTTCAACGTAATATTCGTTGTCTTCGTATTCAAACGCGTATGAAGGCCAATAAAACGTGTCCGTCAAAACGGTCGTAACTCCCATGCCATATAAGGTGGTCAGCAAAACATATTTTGAATTCATTTCACAAATATCTTCTTGATGATCGTTTATCCAGGACAAAGGGACTTTTTCACAACCTGACGTGCTGGAAAACGGCATTTGAGTAACGGCGAACAATCCGCCTAAAGTGTAATGTTTGTTCATTCTGACGGATGCCGTTTTCAAAATAACTGTTTTGTAGCCTTTTTTGCGAATGGAAAGATGTTCGATTTCTTTGCCTGTTAAAACTTCGTAAAACGGTGTTTCCCCTATTTTTTTATCGCCGGTGTAAACGTCGGCGGATACGTTGGAATCAATGAAAATATGTTCTCCGGACGGTGTGGCGCAACCGTTTAAAAATAAAACCGGAATTAAAAACAGAAAAATATTTTTCATCTTATCATCCTATTCTTTTTCAACCGTCAATTTTATGTTTTTGATGTTGTTCGGATTTATTCTGACCATCAGTAAAATACTGTTTTTTGTTTTTTTGATAATAGAAATGTTTTTTTCTTTATTAAATTTTAAAATCGGCTTAAAGACGATTTTTTTGCCGTATTCAAACTTTTGGATTTCAAAGGGAATGGTAAAAATCCGTTTATTTCCGTTTTCCGGTTCGGCGACGATTTTAATTTTTCTATTCAGTGTGTTCGATATGGATTTATACGGTTTATCCATTAAAAATTGAATACTGAAATTTTTTGTTCTCGAAGAAGCGACAGATTTGGCCAATTCGACCCCTTCCCGACAGTTTTTAGTCACTTTGTTTTCATAGATTTTATAATTGTTATTATCATATTTACCCGTCCAGACGCGTTCTTCTTTAACAAAGCAAGCGCTTGATTTGGAGGGGATTTTCTTTAAAATCGTATTCAGCTTGTCATAAACCGTTTGTTCGTAAGCTTCGTCGTCTAAAGAGATCTTGACGAAAAATTCGCCTTTTTTATTGTAAGAAGCGGACGCGCGGATCAACTGATCGGGATAATCCCAGCGCATCAAGGCCATGATAATATCTTCGCGTGTTGCGGCATTCGGCATCAAAGGCAACGTAACGGGAAGTTGCTTGAATTCGTAAGTATGATATTTGTCGCGCATCACGATTTCGCCGGCGCTTTCTTTTTTGACGACGGAAACGGTTTTGTTTTGTTGTGAAAGCGCTTGAGTTTCAAGAACGGTAAATTGTAAATCGGAATCGCGGGTCAGACGCAGATTTTTTGAAACGGACTGCCCACCGACGGCGTTGATTTCCCCTTTGGAGGAAAAAAAGCCGTTTTTCAACACTTCGTAACGATGAAAACCTCGGGAGATTTCATATTTTTCAAGCGGCGTCACACCGGCTTTTTTGTTGTCGATAAAGACTTCCGCGCCTGCGGGATCGGTCGTAAAGGAAATATAAGACGGCTTTTCCGTCAAAGCGATGTTTGTCAGTCGGATATTATCGCCGCGGCGCATATCCGACGATTTCAGCGTAACGGAATTTTCCAGAAATTCGTTGTGTTTTAGAGCAAAAATGTTGTCTTGATTGATTTCAACCGGAACGGTCAAAGGCGTTTTGCCTTTGTAAAGGTCGTTTAAAAAAACGTCCGCTTTAACGTCGCTGTTCAGAACGTCAACCGTTACGTTGACTTTCGCCGGAACAAGTTTAGCTGAAACGGGCAGTTCTCCTTTGGCGGGAATGGTGATTTTCTGTTCGAACTTTTCATAATTGCGATGATCGATTGTCAATGTGTGCTTTCCGGCCGTTAAAGCGATTTTGATATTGGAATTGCTTTGGGAAAAGGGCATATCGTCGATATAAACGTCGGCCTGCGCGGTCGGAACGGTCGTCAGGTTCAGGATCCCCGTGTTTTTTCCCTGAACGCCGACTATTTTTTTATCGGAATCGTTTTCCCCGTCCGTGAAAGAGCGCGGAACGCTGATCGTCGTAGAACAATCTTTGATTTTAGGATCGTAATAGCGCAATTCCACCGTCATCGGTATGGTTTGCGAATGCGGATAACTTTTACGAATGAATTTTTCGTTTTGCTCCACGGACAGATTGCACAGCTCTTCGCGATCTGAAATTTTGTCGCTTTTATAATTCGAGCGGAACAAAATTTTGTCGCCGCTGGTAACTTTCAACGTGGAATTGCCGCCGCGCAAAGAATTGACCCACGACGGCGCGCTGTCGGAATAAGTCGATTGGGCGCATGCCGCCAACAGTAAAACAGAGATAAAATGAAAATGTTTCAAAACCGTTTTTCCCGAAAATCAAAATGTTTTTCAAAACGTAAACCGATACATGTTTTTTATCAAGCCGGATTTTGTCCTTTGGTTGACTTTCCGCCTTGGAAAATCTATAAAAAACACATTATTTCAATTTATGCGGAAGGAATGAAAACAATGAAACGTTCTTTTGTGGCTTTGCCGGATTATATGATCGGGGCTGACGTTTATCAAAAAGCGTCCGTCATTTTGAAAAAATACGGTAAAACGGCGGTAATCATCGGCGGAAAAAAAGCGATGGCCGCGGCCGCGGAACAGCTGACGAAAGAACTGGACGGCATCGATGTTCTGGGACAGGTTTGGTTCGGCGGGGATTCCACTTATGAAAACGTTGATATGTTGACGACCGACGAAACCGTTCAAAAAGCCGATATGATTCTGGCTATGGGCGGCGGCAAGTGTTGCGATACTTGCAAAGTGACGGCGGAACGGTTGGGAAAGCCTTTGTTCACGTTTCCGACGATTTCCTCGAACTGCGCGCCATGCACCGCTCTGGCGATCATGTATAACGCTGACGGCAGTTTCAAAAACAATTTTTACAGTTCACATCCGCCCGTTTGCGTGTTCATCAATGATCAAATCATCGCCGAAGCTCCGATCAAATACTTGCAGGCCGGTATCGGCGACGCTTTGAGCAAAGAACCGGAAGTCGCTCTGGCATTGAGAAATGTGAAGCTTGACCAGAATTTATTGGTTGGCAAGTGCTTGTGCGGCGCGTGTTCGGAACCGTTGCTGCAGTTCGGCGAAGAGGCGATGAAGTCCTGTGAAAATAAGAAAACCTCCGAAGCGTTGCAGGAAGTCGCCCTCTGCATCATCATTTCCACGGGACTGGTCAGCAATATGACGGTTTGCCCTGAATTTTATTACAACACGAATCTGGCGCACTGTTTTTATTACGGCGCGACGATTTTTCCCGTGTCGCACAAGTATCTGCACGGATTTCTGGTCGCTTACGGCGTTCTGGCACTGTTGGAATACGATGGTCAGACGGCTTTGCGCGACCGTGTTCTGAAATTTTATAAAAAAACGGGACTGCCGACGACGCTAAAGGAAATCGGATTGACCGAAGCCGACCTGCCCGCTTTGATCGATAAAGCGACAAAGGTCCCCGGATGGCACGTCGAAGGTTACGATCTGAGCGCGGACAAGTTTAAAACCGCCATTTTGAACATAGACGCCATGGGCAAGGTTTTGAGTTAAAGGAAAAGCCCCGGAAGGGGCTTTTTTCATAACGGAATAAAATCCGTTGACATTCGTTTCATCGCGTATGATTATATTGCTTACAAATAAATTGTGTGCAATTTAATTTTTTAAAGGAAAAATGAGATGAGCGATAAAGAATTGATTTTGGACGTGATGAAAAAAGCCGGAGAACCTTTAAACGCCGGAAAAGTAGCGGAACTTTCGGGACTTGACAGAAAAGCGGTGGATAAGGCGTTTGCGGAACTGAAAAAAGACGGATCCATCGTTTCCCCCTTTCGCTGCAAATGGGAACCGGCGAATAAATAATGCGCAAGTCGCCCGACAAATTCGATGTGTTGAAGCTGGGGAACCAACTGTGTTTCCCGCTTTACGCCTGCGCGAAAGAAATCATCAGAATATACCGCAAGCCGTTGGAAGAAATAGGTCTGACCTACACGCAATACATCGTGATGATGGTGTTGTGGGAATTCGGCGATATGTCCGAAAAAGAACTGGGCGGCAAGCTCTATCTTGATTCCGGCACGTTGACGCCCGTGTTAAAAAAACTTGAAAAAGCCGGTTTTGTGAAACGTCAACGCGCGGAAAAAGACGAACGGTCGTTAAACATTTCACTGACGGATAACGGTATAAAACTGAAAGAAAAAGCTTTGCAGGTGCCGCAGGCTTTGGACGGGTGCATACATTTGTCTTATGACGAGATGGTAACGCTTCGCGCTTTGCTGCAAAAAGCGTTGCAAGGTGTTGAAAACAAGAACAAACAAGGACATTGAAATGGAAATAAAAGCGATAAAATTCCGCAAGGACGGATTTATGACGGAACCTTTTGCCAAAGGCGGCGAAGACGGCGCGGACAAATTCGACGCGACGAAGCGTTACCGTTCCTGTCTGCAAAACTATTTGATCGACACGGGAAGCGAAGTCATTCTGGTCGATACGGGACTGCCCGCCGGAACGCCGGAAGAATCCCCCGACGAAAATACGCCGATATACACCGGCCGCGACATCATGTCTTATATGGAGGCTTTCGCCGCTTTGGGATACAAGCCTGAACAGGTTTCAAAGATCCTGATCACGCATAAACACATCGATCATACGGGAGAGCTGAAAAGCTTTCCGAACGCCGAAATTTACGTCAACGAGGAAGAATGCGGCGCCGATGAATTGAAAGGGCTGAACAATATCGTTCCGGTCAAATTCACGGACGTCGCGTATCACAACTTCCCCGAAAGCCAAAAAATCGTCGACGGTGTTTATTATATCAAAGCGAAAGGCCACACGAACGGCAACAGCATCATCATCGCTGAAAACGACGGCTTGTTTTATATGATGCACGGCGATGTTACTTATACGGACGAAGCTCTTTACGACAACAAGCTTTCCGTCGTTTATGAAGACAAAGCCGCGGCGCGCGAAACATTAAACCGCGTGCGCGAATTTGTCGCTAAAAATCCGACCGTCTATATGGGGACGCACACGCCGCTCGGTTATGAAAATCTGAAAGCGAAACGCGTCGTCGATTTGAACAATCCGCCGGAAACCCTGCCGGTCGGCGACATCACGTTTAAAACCAAAAGCGGAAAATACGTTTGTTCGATTTGCGGATATGTTTACGACCCCGCGGAACATGACGGCATCGCTTTTGAAGACCTGCCAGAAGACTGGAAATGTCCGCGGTGCAAACAGGCGAAAACGAAGTTCAATGCGGCATAAGGATTAAATGACGCATGTCCGATAATAAAATTCCCGAAACGGCGGAAGAAAACCGTGATAAAGTCATCATTGAAACCAGCGTTATCGGCATTCTGGCAAATCTGTTTCTGGCATCGTTCAAAGCGGTCATCGGTATCATGTCCAACTCGATCGCGGTTACATTGGACGCCGTGAACAATTTATCCGACGCACTGTCTTCCGTTATCACGATTATCGGAACAAAGCTGGCGGGAAAACAGCCTGACAAGAATCATCCGTTCGGATACGGGCGGATCGAATATCTCAGCGCGATGATCGTGTCGGGTATCGTGCTTTACGCGGGAATAACCTCCGCCGTGGAATCGGTCAGGAAAATCATCGCGCCCGAAAAACCGGATTACAGTCCGGTTTCCCTGATTATCATCGCGGTGGCGGTCGTCATAAAAATCGTTCTGGGAAAATACGTTAAAAAGCAAGGCGAAAAAGTAAACTCCGGTTCGCTTATCGCCTCCGGTTCGGACGCAATGTTTGACGCGATCCTTTCCGCGTCAGTTTTAGGATCGGCGATTATTTTTCAACTCAGCGGTTTTTCGTCGGAAGCGTACGTGGGCGCCCTTATTTCGGTTATTATCGTCAAATCAGGTATTCAAATGATGACGGATACTTTGAATGAAATTCTGGGAATGAGAGCCGATAAACAAATCACGGACGAAATCAAACGGTTGCTGTCATCTGAAGAGGAAGTGCGGGGCGTATACGATCTGGTTATGTACAACTACGGACCGGACAAGTACTATGCTTCCGTGCATTTGGAACTGCCGGACACGATGACGGCAAAGGAAATCGACCGGCTGACCAGAAAGCTTGAATCAAAAGTGTACAAGGCGACAGGTGTCATTTTGGCAGGCGTCGGATTATATTCCTATAATACGGGGAACAGTGAAGCCGCGCTTATTCAACGCGACGTACAGGAAAAAGTGCTGGCGCACGATTGGGCGGTTCAGGTTCACGGTTTTTATTTGGATATTGAAGACAGGAAAATGCGCTTTGACGTCGTT
>JAFVEJ010000116.1 GCA_017476085.1 Alphaproteobacteria bacterium | reverse complement strand
GGTGGAAGCGCCTGAAGGCACAGCCGCGCGCCCGAAAGCGCCCGAATCCAAAACGACATCGACTTCAACCGTCGGTGTTCCTCGGGAATCTAAAATTTCACGCGCATGGATATCTATAATTTCAGACATTTTTTTCTCCTTGGCCTAATCAATATTTTTTTATCAGCCGGTCAATGGCTTTTAAGGTCTTCAAAACATCTTCCAATTCGTTCAACGGTATCATATTCGGTCCGTCGCTGGGAGATTTATCGGGATTTTCATGCGTTTCAATAAAAACGCCGGCAACTCCGACGGCAACGGCAGCACGCGCCAAAACCGGCGCAAATTCGCGTTGTCCGCCGGTTGAAGTTCCTTGACCGCCCGGCTGCTGCACAGAGTGTGTCACATCTATGATTACGGGGCAACCTGTCTGTTGGGCCATAATCGGCAAAGACCGCATATCAACCACCAGCGTGTTGTATCCGAAAGAAGCGCCGCGTTCCGTCACCAAAACATTTGAATTGCCGCTTTGATCCGCTTTAGTCACTACGTTTTTCATATCCCATGGCGCCAAAAACTGACCTTTTTTCACATTGACCGGCTTGCCGGTTTTTGCCGCAGCCACAACCAAATCCGTTTGACGACACAAAAAGGCGGGAATTTGAAGCATATCGACAACTTCGGCAACCCGCGCGCACTGAGCCGGCTCATGCACGTCGGTAATAACGGGACAACCGTAACGCGCTTTGATTTCCTTGAAAATATCCAAAGCCTTTTCCAGTCCCACGCCGCGTATTTCGTTAATGGACGTGCGGTTGGCTTTGTCGAAAGACGCTTTGAATACATACGGAATATCCAACCTTTTGGTAATTTCGACGATTTTACCGGCCAATTCCAAAGAATGTTCCATATTTTCCAGCTGACATGGACCGCCGATCAAAACAAACGGCAGATCATTTGAAAAAGTAATGTTTTCGACCTGAATACGGCGATTTTGCATTTTTGCCTCCTTAAAAAACAGAAAAACAAAAAGGGCGAAAACCGATCTGATTTTCGCCCTTCTCTGAAATTATTTTGAAGAAACGGGAACGGCAGGAATTTTAGGTTCGGAACTTTCCGTCTGAACGACGGCTGGTTTTTCCTCCATAAAGGACTTTTGCGCCTTAGCCGCTTCGTTCTTGCTCATAATCGCCAAAGTCAAACTGGTAACCATAAAGCACGTCGCTAAAATTGCTGTCATGCGTGTCAGCATATTACCGACGGAACGTCCCGTCATAAAACTGCCCATTCCGCCGCCGCCCAAGCCGCCCAAAGCGCCGCCTTCGGAACGCTGCATCAGAATCACGCCGACCAAACAGACAGCCAAAATAACATGAACGACCAAAATAAAAGTATGCATCGCTTTCTCCCTGACCGGAAAATTACAAACAGGTTTCGATAATAGCCCAGAAATCGGCAACTTTCAGGCTTGCGCCGCCAACCAAAGCACCATCAACGTCAGCCAAAGCCATCAATTCTTCCGCATTGGACGGCTTAACGGAACCGCCATACAAAATGCGCATTTTATCCGCGGTATCCTGCCCCAGTTTATTGGCAATTTCAGCACGAATCGCGGCGTGCACATCGGCAACATCCTGTGTCGTCGGCGTGCGGCCCGTTCCGATTGCCCAAACGGGCTCATACGCAATCACAACATTTTCCGCCGTTGCATTATCGGGAACCGATCCTTGAATCTGTGCGCGGCAAACGTCAATCGTTTTCCCCGCATCGCGTTCGGCTTCGGTTTCGCCGATGCAGATCACGGCCGTCAAACCGTGACCGATAACCGCCTGAGCCTTTGATTTCACATCGGCGTTCGTTTCATGATGATCCGTACGGCGTTCGGAATGACCGACTATAATATAAGAAGCCCCCGCGTCTTTGATCATCGGCACGCTGATATCGCCCGTATGCGCACCCGATTCGGCGGCATGAGCGTCCTGCGCGCCGACGGCGATCCGTCCTTTTACGGCTTCAACCGCAGGCAAAACCCAAATTGCGGGCGGACAAACCAACACATCGCATTTCGGATTTGCGGCCGCCGCGTATTTTTCCGCGATTCCGGAAGCCAAAGCCACGCCATCCGCTTTCAGACAATTCATTTTCCAGTTTCCCGCGATTAAAGGACGTCTCATTATTTTTCCTCCCAAAAGCAAATTTTATAAAAACTTGAAACAAGGTTTTAGCACAACCCTGTTTTGAAAAAAACATTTATTTGCTTTTTATGTTCTTTTTTAAAAAAGGCTGTTGCCAGAACAATCATCCCTATTTATTATTCTGCGAGTTAATAAAATTTTAAGGATTCGGATATGTTAAAGTTTTTTCGCGATCAGAAAAACAGCTGGCTGATGAAAGGCATTTTGATTTTAACGGCATTAAGCTTTGTTTCCCTGTTCGGATTAAGCCGGACATTGGAACGGATTCCGGACGAAGGCAAAGCTATTGCGGAAGTCGCCGGAAAAAAAATTACCGTTGCTCAATATATCAATGAAATAAATGAAAAAGCCAGATCGATCAGCAAAATGACGCAGAAGCCTTTTTCAATCAAGGATGCCGTCGAATCCGGCATGTTGCTTCCTCAGCTGAATCAAATGATTTCCCGTATCGTTATGGAATCGACCGCTGACGATTTAAAACTGGTCGTTGCCGATGATTCCGTCCGCGATATTATTAAAAACATGCCAATGTTCGGCGGCATAGACGGCTCGTTCAATTTGGCTGCCTATAAAAAGTATTTAAGCGAAATGGGATTAAGCGAAAAACGCTTTATCGACGATACCTTTTTGGATTTGCGTTCGCAGCAGCTGACAAACGCCGCAGGCACCTTAGCGATTATTCCGCAAAGCATGGCCGAAACCGACTATATTTTGCAAAACGAGAAACGTTCCGCGGATGTTTTCACGATTACGCCGGCCAAACTGAAAATCAGCGGAAAGCCAACCGCAGAAGAAAAAGAAAATCTGTACAAAGATATGGCCGAAGAATTAACCGCTCCCGAATACAGATCTTTCACCGTTATGTATTTGACGCTAGAGGACGTTTCCAAAAAAATCGACATTTCCGAAGAAGAGTTATTGGAAGCTTTTAACGAAAACAAAGACAGCTATACGATCGAAGAAATCAGAGACGTTGATCAAATGCTGTTCAACTCCCGCGAAGAAGCGGAAGAAGCTTATGCCGCGTTGCAAAAAGGGCAAGGCTTTATGGAAGTTGCAAAAAAATTCGCCAATCAAACGGAAGATCAAACGAAATTAGGCGAAGTGACGCCTTCCACGGCGACGGGAGATTGGGCGGACGTTGTCTTTACCGCCCAAAAAGGCGAATTTGTCGGTCCCGTTCAAACGGCTTTCGGATGGCAGATTTTGCGCGTCAACAAAATCACGCCGAAAATCGAAAAACAATTTAAAGAAGTCCGGGATGAAATAGAACAAAAATTGATTGCATCCCTTGCTTTCGACACCTTGTCGGAAACAGCCGTCAAACTGGATGACCGTTTCGGCGCCGGTGAAACAATTGAAGAAGTTTCGAAATCAACCGGCTTTCCGGTCAGGAAATTTACAATGCTTGATCCTGCCGGTGCGGATGAAAACGGAAAGACAGCCGACATTTCCAAAAACATTTTAACAACGGCGTTTATGATGGATGCCGGAAAAGAATCGCCGATGATTGAAGACGGCTCGGGTTTCTTTGTTCTGCGTGTGGATGAAATTCAGGATCCGGCCGTCAAGCCGATCGAAAAATCGGAAAAAGAAATTTATGCCGCCTGGCTTGCCGATAAGCAACGCGAAAAAGCAAAAGAGACCGCACGGGAAATTGAAACGGAACTGAAAAAAGGAACAGACCCGAAAATCGTTTCCGCAAAGACCGGCATTCCCTACAAGCGCTTAAAAGACATTACAAGATATAATCAAAAGCTTCCGGCTTCGGTTGTTTATCGTTTATTCAATCAGCCTGTAAAAACGGTCATTACCCAGCCTTCCGCGACGGAATATCTGGTTGCCGAAGCCGTGTCCGTCACACCGGCGCGACCGGAAAAAAATGCTGTCGGCGTTGCGGAACTGCGGCGTGAATTACAGGAAAGATCGGCAAAAGAAAAAGCGAATGCTGTTTTATCCGATTTTGCGGTCTATCTGAATATGAAGATCAATGAAAATACGGCGCAAACGGCATTTTCCTATTTAACAAAGTCGATACGGGAAAACGGAGACGACGAAGAATAATTCCGTTCGCCGAACCACTTTAAATCCCCGCTGATCTCGGCGGGGATTTTTTGTATGTCAAAAATTAAAAAACTTTCTTTCTTATAATGATGTTTAAAAAATAATTTTTTATCTTTAACAAAAGAGAAGTTTATACATAAACTTCTTTAAAAATATTATCGGCGGTGATTTTAAACCATTTGTTTTTAAATTCCACGAAAATCATCATTTTTGTTACATTTATATTACATTTACCCCCCCCTCCCGTATTTTTCTTTAAATGCTGCGCTTTTAGGCATTTAATAGATCATAGGCAATCTTTATTTTTAGGAGGGAATCCATGAAAAAAATACTATCTATAATAATGCCTGCTGCGGTACTGATGCTTTTTTCGTTTGAAGCGTCGGCGCGATGCGCGGCTTTGGCGTACGATGCTCTTGCCGGAGAATCAGCCGTAACAAGAGACTGTGAACTTACTACATATCAAAGGCTTCAAGAGGATTTACTTGCGTATGAAGGCGGTACCGGCGGCGGCACGCCTGTTACCTATAGTTGTTCAAATCCTGCGAACGGATATTGCTCAAGCTGTAATTCCTCCACAGGGATTTGCAAAAGCGTTACATGCAACACCGGTTATTATGCCTCTGGCACAACATGCGTAACCTGCTCCAACATTTCTGTTTCAAACGGCACATGCACCAGCTGTTCTTCATCGGGAACCTGCACTGCCGTTTCGTGCAATACGAACTATTCGGCTAACGGCACCAGCTGTGTCAAAAATGTGGCTGTAGTGCTGCCGACCAGATTTTCAAAAGAGGTTAACAGCTGTCCGACGGGAATGACAAAATCCGATGACGGTTGTTGTTGTGTTAACAAAGTGGCTTCCATCGTATCGTTTGATGACCTTGTGGAATATGAGTTTATTCCGGTAGCCACGGCAGCGACGTTCTCAAGATCCGAACGCCTTCAATTCGCTGATTTTATTGCTGAATAGGGAGGACTTGACTATGAAAAAATATTTATTGCTTGTTTTAGTCGGGCTTTTCTGTTTCGCCGGTTTAACCGAAGCACAGGCGAAGGCCGTCAAATTGGGACGCGGCAGCAATGCGTCCAACGGTCGGGGGACATTATTAATAACCGACGATCAAAAAAAACCACCAAAGCCGCCTGTCATTTGCCCGGCGAATTGCAGCAGCTGCGATTCGGCAGGGAAATGCACAGCATGCCAGAACAAGTATTACCTGAACGGTAGTCAATGCACAACCTGTCCGGCGAACGCAATCTGCAACGGTTCGGCGACGATTACCTGTTTATCCGGTTATAAATCAAGCGGATCAGCCTGTTCAAAATGTCCGGCGGGAACCTATTCGGAACGGGGCGCCACTTCCTGCACAAGTTGTGCGGCGGGGTCTTATTCCTCTGAAGCGGGATCCCCCACTTGTGTCAGCTGTCCGACGGGATATTATGCTTCGGGAACGGGAAACAAAACTTGTTTGCCTTGCGACTCTCTGAGCGTTTCAAACGGTACGGTTACGGCTTGCAGCAAGACAGGTTCCATCACGACAGTTGCTTGCAACTCCGGTTATCGTACATCCGGCACTTCATGCGTCAGCAACTGCACGGGCGTATCATGCAAAAGCAACCTTTACACCGCAGTGGCAAACAGTACGGGATGTTGTTGTGAACTGGCGTTGAACAAAGCCGACGTTGAGCTCGAACTCGCAAAAGACGATATTACAATCGCCTCAATATGCGATTCCAGTCAGGTCTATAACGCCACAATCGGAAAATGCGTAAGTGCCAGTTGCCCGTCTAACTGTTCGAATTGCTCTTCCGGATACTGCAAAGCTTGCGCTTCCGGATATTACCTGAACTACACGTCGGGAGGATGCACGGC
>JAFVEJ010000115.1 GCA_017476085.1 Alphaproteobacteria bacterium | reverse complement strand
GGGGGCATTCTGCTCATGCACTTTAGCTGAAGTGGCATCAAAAACGATTTGGCAGCAATCGGGGTTTTCTTCAATATACCGTATTGAATTACAGGTCACCGGGATGTTCAGTTCCCTGGCTCTGGCAATCCCTTTTGAATCCGGACTGTGTCCTGCAAAAATGCCACATTCCAAGACATCAGACCGCATTACTTTCATTAATAAATCAGTTCCGATATTTCCCGTACCGATAATTCCTGCTTTGACCTTTTTCATCAGCATTTCTCCCTGATGAAATCGTGGAAGACTTTGCTTGTTTGCTTCATATCTTCGACCGTAACGTTTTGCGCGACGCCGACCCAGAACGTGTGGTTCATAATAAAGTCGGTAACGGGCAGGGCTTTGTAATCGTCTTCGGTCAGATCGCGCGAATTTTTCAACTTGCCGCCGCCGATCCTTAACGGCAGGTCGTTCGTCGTGATCATCGGTTGGCGCAACAGGTTTCCGGCGAACAGCTGACGCGTGCCGATGCCGTGCACTTCCAGATATTCGACCAGTTGTTGCTTGGTGAAAGGCGCGTCCTCTTTAACGGAAATCAGAAAGCCGAACCACGACGGCTGACACTTTTCGTTATGGGACGGCAAAATCAGATAGTCCTGCAAGTCCGCCAATTCTTTCAGCAACGTTTCGGCGTTGTCGCGGCGGATTTTTAAAAAGCCGTCCAGCCTGTCCAACTGCGCGACGCCGCAGGCCGCTTGCCAATCCGTGATTTTCAGATTGTAGCCGACGTGAGAGTATGTGTATTTATGATCGTAGCCTTCGGGCAGGTTGCCGAGCTTCATTTTGAACCGCGAATGGCAGGTGTCATCGTGTCCTGGCTGACACCAACAGTCCCGTCCCCAATCACGGAGTGACAAGATAATTCTGTGCAGTTTAGGATCGTTGGTGATAACCGCACCGCCCTCGCCCATTGTCAGATGATGCGCGGGATAGAACGAAAACGTGCCGATATGTCCGATCGTGCCGGTGTATTTATTATTCCACTTTGCGCCCAGAGCGTCGCAGGAATCTTCGATCAGCCATAAATCGTGCTTTTTGCAGATTTCGACGATTTTATCCATATCGTACATATTGCCCAACGTATGCGCCAGAAAGACGCACTTCGTTTTAGGCGAAACCGCTTCTTCGATTTTAGAGATGTCGATGTTGTAAGTGCCGGTTTCGGAATCGACGAACACGGGGATAAGCCCGTTTTGAAAAATCGGATTGACGGTCGTCGGGAACCCCGCCGCGACGGCAATGACTTCATCGCCTTTTTTCAGTCGCTTTTCGCCCAGTTTCGGGGACGTTAACGCGGTCAACGCCAGCAAATTCGCGCTGGAGCCGCTGTTCGTCGTCAAAGCGTGCTTGACGCCCAGTTTTTCGGCAAATTTCTTTTCAAACTCGGCGTTGAACCGCCCCGCCGTCAGCCACATATCCAAGCTGGCTTCGACCATATTGCACAGTTCTTCTCCTCCGAGCTTTTTGCCCGAAGCCGGAATATATCCCGCCCGTTTTTTATCGGGGCGAACCTGCCGATAGTATTCTTTCGACAATTCCAGTATCTTTTCTTTGATTTCTTCGGGAGTCATGACAATTTTCCTTCAAAATCTTCGATTTGCCGTAATGTAAAGTCATTCATTTCTTCGCCGGCATAAAAGCGGCGATACCATTCGATTGTTTCTTTGACAGCTTTTTTTGCCGGCCAAGTCGGACACCACTCCAGCTCTTTTGCTGCTTTTTCAATATTCAGCATCAGCAATCCCGCTTCATGCAAGTCGTCGCGTTTATGGACAACGACCTCACCATTGCCGTACGCTTCCGTTATCATTTGCGATACTTCCGCTACGGTTAAAACGCTGTCCTCTTCGGGGCCGAAATTGTAGCCCTGAGCAAATTTTTTCCCGTATATATAAAGTTTTTCCGCCAAAATCATATAACCGGATAACGGTTCCAAGACATGCTGCCACGGTCTGACGGCAGCCGGATTGCGGATCTCGATCTTGATTCCTTTATTGATTGAACGGATGCAATCGGGAAGCAATCTGTCCTGTGCCCAATCTCCACCGCCGATCACGTTGCCGGCGCGCGCCGTCGCCATCGCGTATCCGTCTTCACCATTCAAAAACGAACGCCGGTAAGAAGAAGACATAATTTCCACGCATCCCTTTGAAGACGAATAAGGATCGTATCCGCCCATCGGGCTGTTTTCGGTATATCCTTCGGCGACTTCTTTATTTTCGTAGCATTTGTCCGTTGTGACATTGACAAACGCTTTGACTGTTCCGCACTTGCGCGCGGCTTCCAATACGTTCAAAGATCCGATCACGTTCGTTTCATACGTCAGTACCGGTTCGGCGTAACTTAACCGCACCAACGGCTGAGCCGCCAAATGAAACACGATTTCCGGCTTAAAGTCGTCAAAAGTCCTTTGCAGCGTTTCGCGGTCAAGAATCGAACCGATAACGGACTTTTCGAGCTTATCCGCGACTTTCACCGCTTCAAACAAGCTCGGCTTTGTGTTCGGCGCAAGGGAGTAACCGCACACTTTCGCCCCCAGATGCGACAGCCACAAACTCAACCAGCCGCCTTTAAAGCCGGTGTGTCCCGTGATTAATACGCGCCTGCCTTTATAAATGTCGGAAAAAAGCACGATCAATCCTTCCATATTTTCCAAGGAGCAGCGCCCTGATCCCATAAAGCATTCAAATCTTTTTTATCCTTCATCATATCCATCGGACGCCAAAACTTTCTATGATGGTATGCATTCAGCTGTCCGTCTTCAGCTAAATTTTGCAAAGGTTCTTTTTCAAACGGCATGGAGTCATCATCCGGAATATAATCAAAAACATCCGGCTCCAACACCATAAATCCCCCGTTGATCCACCCGCTTTTTCCCGCCGGTTTTTCGTGAAATTGCCGAATAGTGCCATCTTCTTCAACATCAACTATGCCGAAACGTCCCGAAGGCTGCACAACGGTCATCGTTGCGATTTTTTTAGATTTTTTATGACATTCCAACAGTTCGGGAATATTGATATCCGCCACGCCGTCGCCGTAAGTCAGCATAAACGGCTCCTTATTGAAATATTCCTGCGCCCGCTTGATACGGCCGCCGGTCATTGTATTTTGACCTGTATATGCCAATGTTACTTTCCACGGCTCCGAGCGGGTTTTGTGAACCGTGACATTATTATTGCTCAGATCAACTGTCACATCTGAAGTGTTTGAATAATAATTAAGAAAATATTCTTTGATAATCTCATGTTTATAACCGCACATAACAACAAAATCATTGAATCCGTAACAGGAATAGATTTTCATAATGTGCCATAAAATCGGATATCCCCCTATTTCGACCATCGGTTTAGGACGAATCCCTGTTTCTTCGCCTAATCGTGTTCCCAATCCTCCTGCCAAAATCCCTACTTTCATTTTTGCTTCCTTTTATTTTTTCAAAGAGATCAACTTAACAGCTTTTTATGATTGAAAATCTTCCGCAGAGCCGCCGAAATTCCCGATTTTGAAATTAAATTACAGACATATTGACACAAAAGATCAACATTATATTTAAAGCATTTTCCACAAGAATCGTTCAGCCCCCAAATCGTTTGATTTCAGACGATTTTTCCTTCAAATCATGAGTAAAAAGCATATCTGTAAAAAAAAAGATTGGCAACCGTAAAAAACGCTTGCAATTCAAAGGCGTTTCATATAGAAGACATACCAATGAATTTTACGGAGACTGCTGATGACTATCGAATATGAAGGTGAATTTCTGCCCTACGTTACGTTTGAAGGTGAATTTATTCCTTACATTCGTTTGTAATTTCTTTACAATAAAGAATACGTTTTTTTCATTTTGTCTGATTTAAGAGAAACGACCTTCGTTGAAAATCAATGAAGGCGTTATTTTTATACCGGCATACAAAACAATATAAACAGTCGGGCTTCCGAATACTCAAATTTTTCTATACTTAATCAAGCAAAGCGTTTTAAATGCGAAACAACGATTAAGCCGCTTTATCCCGCATCCATATAACTTAACGGATCAACGGCTTTCGTTCCCTTACGGATTTCAAAATGCAGCTGAGATTCTTTTGCATTTCCCGTTTTACCGGCTTTCGCAACAGGCTGTCCCCGGGAAACCGTTTGCCCCCGTTTAACCAAAATTGAAGCATTGTGCGCGTATGCCGTTATCCATCCGTCCGCATGCTTGATCAGCAGCAGATTTCCGAAACCTTTTAATTCGTTTCCCGCGTAAGCGACCACGCCGTTTTCCGCCGCGCGAACAGACGTCCCTTCC
>JAFVEJ010000114.1 GCA_017476085.1 Alphaproteobacteria bacterium | reverse complement strand
GACGATGATTCTTATCTACGATTTTCCTTTAGGCGGGCGGGTCGTTACTTCGAAAGCGTACGGCAAGATTTTGCCTGAAGAAGAAGCGGAAAAAATTTCAAAGTGGATCAGGCCGCTGTTGACCGGAATCAGTAATTTGGCTGTGCGGGGATTAACACACAGGGCTATTCGTCCGGATAACCTGTTTTATATGGACGCCGAAAAAACAAAAGTTGTATGGGGGGATTGTATTTCCACGCCGCCCGGTTATGATCAGCCTTCAACTTTTGAAACAATAGAAGCTTCCATGTGTGTGCCGGAAGGTAAGGGAAACGGTACGATCGCAGATGATTTATATGCGTTCGGGGCAACGCTGATTTGTTTGGGGGTAGGATACAATCCGTTGGAAAGTCTTTCTGACGAAGAATTGCTGAAATTGAAAATTTACAAGGGATCGTATGCCACTTTGATCGGGGA
Source organism: Alphaproteobacteria bacterium (assembly GCA_017476085.1). Next base: position 12,765 of record JAFVEJ010000114.1, on the reverse strand, counting down.
AGAACGCGTTCCTTTAGCTTTGATTGAGTTGTTTCGCGGATTGCTGGCGGATAACGTCGGTCAGCGCTGGGATATTTCTTCAACAACATTGTGGGCGGACGGGCGCCGTTTAACGCCGGTGCAGTCCAAAGCGGCCAAAACGTCTCAGCGGCCGTTTATGTTCAATAATGTCGAATATTTTTCCTATCGCACGTTGGCGTATGCTTTTTCCAAAAACTGGGATATGGCCGCAGATATGATTCGGTCAGAAAAGCTTTTGGCTTGGATAGAACGGGGATTTGACGATAAAGATACGGCAGATGCGATCAAAAAATCAATAGATATGGCTTTGGTACGTTTTTCAACCAAAGAAAAACAGGATGATTTTTTCATTGCCAGAACGTGTATGCTGTTAGACCCGTCGGCGCCGTTGAGAACCCGGGACTGTGCCTTTTTGCCGGAAGCTTTGGGCGTGATGCTGGCAATGAATATTGCAGACAATAAAAAAATAAAAACGTTGATCGGTTTAATTGCTACGGGATATTTGGAAAGCTGGTATGAATGCCATAAAGATATGGTCGCGGAACAAAGTGTTAAAAATTTACAGATGATGCTGCAAAAACCGGGGCTGGGTATGGGAATTGAACGGGTGCTGTATGATCTGAATGAAGGTTTGCCGTGCCAAAGCCCGATGATTGTTAAAGAATATGTGGATGAAATCCGTGATCTGTTGCCGGCGATGGAAGAAGTCGCTAAAAAGAATAATCAAAAGGCGGAACCGATAGATCGGCATGTAGCGGCTTTTATCGCATCCAGATTCGGGACAAAAGTATCCGAACAGATTTCCTGGCTGAACTCTCCGAAGGAAAGTGTTTCGATTCAGGGAATGTTAAATATTTTTGCTACTTTGCAGCGAATATTCGGTCCCGATCATCTTTATGCGATGGCCAGTTGGATCGGCGGAATGGTCGGGCCGGTAATTGACAGTTATCATAATCTGGAAAAGCGCCAGCAATTGGAAAAGAATCTTCCTAAAGTGATCAGAAAAGGAAATTTTGGAGAAATTTACAACTTTTTGGATGACAGACAGGAACGTCTTTATGATATCAGTTATTTTGAGCAGGCTAAAAAGGAATATGCCAAACTGTCAGAAGAGATAGAACTTTTGGACGGTAATCGCTCAAAACGGGAAGAAGAGGGCTTGATGCTGGGGAATCAAGTGGCTGCAATCGTTTCTTTCGGCATCGCGCTTTTAACGATGTTTTTGTTGTTGGTAATGCAGCTGCTGAGAGGATAATGCGATGACAGAAAATAAAAAAAAGAAATCAAAAGATTCTATTCTGTCGGCCAGTTTCGCTTTCTTGGTTCTATTTCCGATGATGTATTTAATGCTGCCGACGGTTATTTTTTTGTTTTTAAGCATGTTGCCGACGTTAGTAGCTTTAATCATTGATTTCACTTCAAGGAATAAATTTAAGTATAAATGGTTATGTATCGGCGGATTAAATTTTGCAGGATCGCTGCCGTTTTTGTTCCGTTTATGGTTTGGCAATAATACTTGGGACGGAGCCGTTGAATTATTTTTAAGCAGCTTGTCTTTTCTTGTTATTTATTCGGCCGCTCTTGTCGGATGGTTGTTTTACCGATGCATTCCTTCCATTGTTTTAAGCTTTTTGGAAATGACGGATCAACGCCGCGTTGTTAATTTGCGGGAAGCTCAAGCCAAACTGATCGCGAAATGGGGAGAAGAGGTCGCCGGCACATCTCCGATTATAAAAAAAACAAGCAGTGAAAATAATACTAAAAAGCCGTAGTGCCGGTGTTTTTCTTTTCTTTGCGCCAGGCTAACGGCAGCAGCAAGACAAAAACCGTCATATATTCCAATCGCCCCAGCATCATATTATAAGAAAGCAGCCATTTTGCGCTGACCGGCAAATTCGCAAAACTGCCGCCGGATCCGATGACAGGACCGAAAGCTATTCCCGTATTGCCTAAACTGGATAAAGTCGCGCTGACCGAAGTGATAAAATCCAATCCGATTAAAGCCAGCAATAAAACAGACAGTAGGAACGACAATAAAAATATCGCCATAAACACAAATACGCCGGATGAAATTTCTTCTGTCAGCGGCTTGCCGTTATATTTGGCAATGAATATGCCGTGCGGCAAAATTTTACGCCGCAAATACTGCATTGAAGAAAGATACATAATGTTGAATCGGAAAATCTTAATCCCTCCGGAAGTCGAGCCGCTGCACGCGCCGATCGGCAATAAAAAAGTGAAAAACATGACGGCAAAACCGCCCCACGATTCTATATCGCTGTTCAAAAAACCTGAAGACGTGACAACGGAAATAAAATTAAACGCCGAATACCGAATCGCCGTAAATAAAGGAATGTTCTGCGTCAGAATCAGATAAAGAGTCAATATTCCCGTGCTGTATAAAAAGAAGTAAGCGTATGTTTTGATTTGCGTATCATTTTTAACGGAACTCCAATTCTTTTTGATCAGGAAATAGGAAACAAGCAAAGGCATTCCGCAGACAAACATAAAAAAGGTCATAATCCATTGAGACAAGGCGGACAGCTCCATCGCCGAAGAGTTTCGGGGCGCAAAGCCGCCTGAGGGAATGGTCGTCAAAGTAAAGGTCAGTGCTTCAAACCAGTCCAATTCGGACAGATGCAGAAGGATCATACAAATTATGGTAAAGATCGTATAAATAATCATGATCATACCGATGATTTGTGATGTTTTTGGTAATGTTTTGTCGGATTTATCCGAAGATTCCGTTGCATACAGCTGCATACCGCCAATACGCAGCAAGGGCAGGATTCCCAATGCAATCACAATGATTCCAACGCCTCCGAACCATTGGAGCATTCCCCTCCACAGCAAAATGCCGCGCGGCTGAACGGACAGATCGCGCAGAATCGTCGCGCCCATAGTAGTCAGTCCGGACATGGCTTCAAAAAAAGAGTCCGTATAGCTTAACGCCGAAGTGCCGAGAAAAAACGGCAAAGCGCAGAACGCGCAAACCAGCAGCCAAACTAACGAAGTCGTCAGATACATTTCTCTGACGCTCAGTTTTTCATATTTGTTATAAAAGGTCGTTACAAATAATGCGCCGAAAAAAGCGGTAGCGCCTCCGGCTTGCCAGAAGGCTTTGGCCGAACCGATATTGCCGTCCGAAAAATCCAAAAATCCGGGAATCATCATAATCACGCCGAAAATGATTAAAATACAGCCGGAAACGAAAAAGGTGATACCCGCTCTCATTTCAATTCCTTATAACGGCGCGCAGGATTCCGCCAGCCAATCGGAGGTTTGTTGATCGACAAAGGGAGAAATAATTCTGCGAATGCGGGCATGATAACCGTCCACCCACGCTTTTTCACGCGGGGTCAGCTGCGTTTTATCAATCAGGCGCCGGTCAAACGGAGCAAGACTGAGTGTCGATAAACCTAAAATTTTAATTTCAGAACCTTCCGCCGGCGGCAACGGTTCGACCATGACGACATTTTCCAATCGGATTCCGAAAGCGTCCGCTTTGTAATATCCCGGCTCGTTTGAAATCAGCATACCCGGCATTAAAGCGATGCGGTTATTGCCGCGGGCAATTCTTTGCGGACCTTCGTGAACGCTGAGATAGCTGCCGATGCCATGTCCTGTCCCGTGAGCGTAGTCAACACCGTCCCGCCATAAAAACTGCCGTGCTAAAATGTCAAGCTGAGAACCGGTCGTTCCTTCCGGAAAAGCAATCACGGCAATTGCGATATGGCCTTTTAAAACCTGCGTATAACGCTTTTTTTCCAAAGCGGAAACTTCACCGACGGCAACCGTCCGTGTGATATCTGTCGTTCCGTCCAGATATTGAGCGCCCGTATCAATCAGGAACATAGCGTTTTTCTTGATCGTCGGATTGTTTTTTTCCGAAGTGTGATAATGAATATAGGCCGCGTTTTTACCGCTGGCCGCGATTGTGGCGAAGCTTTCCCCGCGATACAGCGGGTTATCTTCGCGGAATTCGGCGATTTTGCGCACGGCGTCCATTTCCGTCAGTTTGCCTTTCGGAGCTTCTTTATCAAACCAGGCCAGAAAACGGCACATAGCGATGCCGTCTTTGATATGAGCGTTAACGGCGCCGTTGCGTTCAATCGTGTTTTTGCAGGCTTTGCGGATTAGGCACGGATCTTCTTTGGAATGAACAACGGCTCCTGCAGCGGACAGGCGTTCGTAAATCCAAGCCGGAGAAAGCGCCATATCCAACTGAACGCGGGCTTTTTGAATCCCTAAAGCGTCCAAAGTAACAGCCATCAGTTCGGGATCTTTGATTTCAACTAACGGGCTGAGCTGCGCGCGCACATGGTCTTTGATTTTTTCCGGATTGACAAACCAGTCGAGCGTTCCGTTCTTGTACAAAACGGCAAAAGACTGAACGACGGGAATGTAAGGAATATCCCGACCGCGCACGTTCAACAGCCAGCAAATCGATTCCGGCGAAGTCAGAACCAGCGCGTCGTCCTGATCTATGCCCAGCGTTGCCGTTACATCCGCAATTTTGGACGTGCTGTCCAGTCCTGTATAGGTTTCAGGCAGAAATACAGCCCATTGCGTCTCGTTTTGAGGCTTGTCCGTCCATAGCAAGTCAATCGGGTTATAGGGCAGGGGAACGATCTTTGCGCCGTTTTTCGCACAGGCGGAAGCCATTCTTTTGATTTCGTCCGGCGTATGCAGCCAGGAATCATACCCTATTCTGGCGCCGTTCGGCAAAGCGGCAAACAGCCAGTCGCCCGCGCGGGCGTTTGGTGTTTGGATAACGGTGATTTGATCCGGGTTAGTTTCTTTTTGCGCCTGAAGAATATAGCGCCCGTCCACGAACAAAAAGGCTCGGTCAAGCAAAATGACGGCTTCTCCCGCCGAACCGGTAAAGCCCGTCAGCCATTCCAGACGTCTGGCGGACTTTGCTATATATTCGCCCTGATATTCATCGGTCATCGGAACTGAAAGGCCGAAAAAACCATTGGCCAACATCCATTCTCTAAGCGCAGTCAGTTTATCCATAAAGTTTCTCCTTTTAATGGCCGACAATCAGGGTGCTCCACCCTTCCAGGCGATAACGTTTTTTCAAATGCAGTCCGACGCGGCGATGCGCACTCAGCACCCATTCCTCCTGCCGGTTCAGCAGACCAGATAAAACGGCCAAGCCGTCGGGCGCCAAAACGGAAGCCAAATCTTTGGCCATAAGTGTCAGCGGACGCGCCAGAATATTGGAAAAAACAAGGTCATAGGGCGCTTTTGAACGGATAATGATCGGTTTGTATCCGTTTCCGGCGCGCGCCGTGATATAGCGGGCAAGGTGATTGTTTTTAGCGTTTTGTTTTGTGACGCGGACGGATTCGGGGTCTATGTCCGCCGCCATGACTTTTGTTCTGAACGTCAATGCCGCCGCTAATCCCAGAATACCCGAACCGCACCCCATATCCAGAATGTTTCTCGGACGGCGAAAACGGGAGATTTCCTCCATTGCCATTAAGCACCCTTTGGTTGTAAAGTGCTCGCCCGAACCGAAAGCGGTCGCCGCATCGATTTTTAAGGAAAGCTTTGTTTTAGGAGGCGGTTCCTGAATATGCGAACCGTAAATGTAATACCGGCCGACCGAAACGGGAGCAAAGCTGATCAGATTTTCCCGCAGCCAGTCTCTTTGAGCCAATTCGCTGAGCTGATATGAGGGCAGGGAAACACCCGCCGCCTGCGCCGCCAATGTTAAAGACGTGTTCAGCAACGCTTCGTCCGGACGGTCTTGGAAAATCGCGTCCAACTTCCATTTTCCTTTATCCGCACCGGTTTCGATTTCGGACGCCAGCAAAGCGGTGTCGTCGCCATCTAAGGCGCGTTCAAAGAAAGGAAGGGCGTCAGGAGCCAAAACGAAAGAAATTTGCCAGTTGCTTGCGGGTTGCGTTTCCATTACACACTTTCCAAATAATCTGCTAAAATTTTCTTGGTTGAGCCGTCTTCAAAAACGACTTCAGTTTGATCGCCGTTGGCGGCGATGACTGTTCCGTATCCGTATTTTTCGTGATGAACCTGCGTTCCGACCGTAAAGGCGGAAGAAAAAGTCGCCCCGAAATAACCGGTACTTCTTTTCTTTTTATAAGAATATGACGGATTTGTATAGTCCCTATTGTATCCGTACCCGTAATTATAGTCGGAAGAAACGTTAATCATTTCCACGTTTTCTTCGGGAATTTCCGAAATGAAACGCGACGGCGGATTGTTTTGCCACTGGTGGTTATATATTAGTCGCGATCCGGCAAAACTGATATAAACGTGCTTTTTTGCCCGTGTGATGCCGACATAGGCCAGACGGCGTTCTTCCTCTAACGCTTTGGAACCACCTTCGTTCAGCGATTTTTGATGCGGAAAAATACCTTCTTCCCACCCCGGAAGAAATACAGTTTCGAATTCCAGTCCTTTGGCTGCGTGAAGCGTCATCACGCTGATATAATCTCCCGTCAGCGCCGCATTGTCGTTATCCATAACCAAACTGACGTATTCCAAATAATCTTCAAAGGTGCGGGAAGAGTTTTTAAACTCACCGATCAATTCTTTGATATTTTCCAATCGTCCTTCCGTTTCGGGCAGCTTTTCGCTGCGGCGCATATCCATATAACCGCTGTCTTCTAATATCTTGGGCAACAGATCGGCGGCAGGTGTTTCCTGCATTTCTTCATGCCAGGAATCGTACAGGGCGAAAAAGCGTTCCAATCCGTTTTTCGCTGCGCCTTTGACAGCTTTTTCCTGCAGCAGAAGCTGTGCCGCTTCGTAAAGGGATATATGGTCTTGTGTCGCCCGCTGTCGGATTGTTTGCAAAGCGGCGTCTCCGACGCCTCTGCGCGGTTTGTTGACGATGCGGACGAACGCCATATCGTCTTTCGGCTGGACAAGCAAGCGGATATAAGCCGTTACATCCCTGATTTCCTCGCGTTCATAGAAACGCATACCGGCAATGACTTTATAAGGCAGACCGTGGTTCAGAAAAGCATCTTCAAATGCGCGGGTTTGGAAACTTGCCCGCACTAAAACGGCCATTTCCGACAGGCTTGCACCGTGCCGCTGCTCCCGTTCGATCAGATCGCAGATTGTTTGCGCTTCGTCGTTGCCGTTCCAAACGCCGATGATGTTGATTTTATCGCCGCTTCCGTCACGGCCGGGGGCAGGATGTAAAGTTTTGCCCAGTCTGTTTCTGTTGTGCGCGATCAAGCCGGAAGCGCCGGCCAGAATGGGAGCAGTCGAACGGTAATTGCTTTCCAGACGGATGACGGTCGCGTTCGGAAAATCCTGTTCAAATTTCAGGATATTGCCGATTTCCGCGCCACGCCATGAATAAATGGATTGGTCGTCATCGCCGACACAGCAAATATTGTTGTGTTCCGGATTGGTTAACAGACGCAGCCATAAATACTGAACAATATTCGTGTCTTGATATTCATCGACCAAAATATATTTAAACTGCTTGCGCAGCGCCGTCAGAATTTCCGGGTGTTTTTGGAACAATTCCAAACAGTATAACAACAAGTCGCCAAAATCGGCCATATTTGTTGCGAGCAGCCGTTCCTGATAAGCTTTGTATAATTTCAAAGTTAAAGGATCCGCTTCACAGCGTTTTTCAGCTTGTTCCGGCATCAAACCTTTGTCTTTCAAACGCTGAATTTGATCCAGTATATATTGCGGCGGATTATCTTTCAGATCGATATGAAAATCGACCATGATCTGCTTTAATAATCGTTCCTGATCCGAAGCGTCCAATATCCCGAAACCGCTTGACAATCCCACTTTTTCAGGATGGTTGCGCAGAATTTTCAATCCGATTTTGTGAAAAGTTCCCAACCATAAAACGTGATTGTCCGCGCCGATCATGCTGTTCAGCCGTTCCTGCATTTCTTTTGCGGCTTTATTTGTGAACGTTACGGCCAGACATTGAAAGGGCTGAGCCTTTCCCGTTTGAATAATATAAGCCAGGCGCGTTGTCAAAACGGTTGTTTTGCCCGTGCCGGCGCCGGACAAGACCAGAACGGGGCCTTCGGTCGTTTCGACTGCCTGTCGTTGCTCGGGGTTTAATCGGTTGAAGTCAAAAAAAGTATCTGTCATTTATCTGCTTTCGTTCTTTATTTTTACTCCGAAAAGCAAAATGATTTCAAGAACCAAAACGGTGTGTTTTAAAAAAGAAAAAAGCCTGCCGCAGCAGACTTTTTTCTTTTGGGTTTTATTGGGAAAAATTTAGTCAAATTCTGTTAACGTCCACCCAGAAGTCCGCGTATAAGGCTAATTCCTTTGGAAATATCTTCTCTTGAAACGTTGACGGATTTCCCGCTTTTTCCTTTGATATGAAGACCGGAACGATCATACGATACGGATGAGCTTTGTCCATCGGCATCTTCTTTACTGATACCTATACCGCCGTTTCTGCTGGCGGATACGGATACGGATTCTCCTTTTTGATATTGTGCTATACGAGCCTGCAGAGAAAGGTCGTTCGTATCATATTTAACACTCTCAACAACAGGTCCTTTTTTAGTGGGATCGACATCATTGACGATTTCTCCTTTGACGGAAACCGACCCGTCTTTTCCGATCCCCACTCTGGTGGATGTATGATCATCACTGTGAGAAATAACTCCCTCTCTGCCGTTTAGGTTGTAGGTTGTTGCGGAACCGTCCGCATGATCTATCGCCCCCTGTGAATATACAGTCCCGTCAGTCGCTATGACGGCATTAACGGAACGGACGGTAGTCCCATTGCCTAACTCAACATTTTTCGCATGTCCGGAAATACCGACGCCCGCATTGTTATGAGTAACCTCAATTCCGTTGTTATTCAGAGAGTCACCGTAAGAAACGGTTTGCCCCATCTGGGAGGAATGGTCAATGACAATCTTGTCTCCGGTCTGATTGTTTGTCAGAACCGTTCCGACGCTTCCCGAATTTGTATCGTAACTTATGTCCGTAGCGGTAAAGCCTTCTTTATTCGGGTCAACTTCGTTTGTAATCCGACCTTTGACGGAAACCGAGCCGTCTTTTCCGATCCCTACTCTGGTGGACATATGATCATCACTGTGTGAAATTGTCGTTCCTCCTCCATTTGTATTGATTGTTGTTTCGGAACCATCGGCATGTTCTATTGTGCCGTGCGCTTCTTGTACACCATGTGGAGTGAGAGTTATGTTGTTGACAGTTATTTTATCGCCGGAAGCGTTTTCCGCAGCCTGAGGAGCTGGAGCCGCCGTTTCAGCGGAAACATTTTCCGCAGCCTGAGGAGCTGGAGCAGCCGCTTCGGCGGAAACATTTTCCGCAGCCTGAGGAGCCGGGGCAGCCGCTTCAACGGAAACATTTGCTGATACATCCGATGTCGGGGGAATGTCTGCCATATCGACGGGAGTGCTTACCGTTACATCCGGAGACGGAGTGAAATCAGCCATGTTAACGGAAGCGTGGGGTAAATCTGAATTAACGGCAATATCGGCTAGATTGTTGGAAGTCTCTGTTAAGTCTGCTGCAGCTGTTAAATCGGATGTAATGCCTGCAGAATGCGGAATAAATGAGGAAACATGATCAATGGCTTGATCCAACGTATCTTTCAGAGGATCTAAGTTGGAAAAGCATTCATGAACCATATCCGCCACTTCGTCATTCGCATAAGCAGCCGTTACAGATACGGCTAATAATCCGGCGGCAGCGGCACCAAATTTCAGTAAACGTTTTTTATCAGGACCGTTTTCTTTTAAATCCTTAATGGTTTCCTTCAGCATCTCGGAATTTTTAACGGCGCTCAGGGCTATGCCGACAGCGCGGGCTCCCGGAATGATGCGGGCGATGTTTTGTCCGGTGGTCAACAGTTGTTTCCGGCCTTCCGGTGTGCGGATAAATTTCCAAAAGCTTCCTTTTTCATCGGGATTCTTCTTTTTATATTCGGCAAAATCTTTGCGCATCGCATTGATGCCCGCTGTGGCGCGGTATGCCGAATAAGCCGGGCCGAGCGTCATGGCAGCGGCGCCGCTGGTTAATATTTTGGTCGCGGTATATGTTTTGGGATATTTTTCCTTGAACTGATTATGCAGAGCGTTGACTTTCTGGACAAAAGGCAATCCCTTGACCTGCTGATCAATCCGATCCGAGAAACTCTTTAATTCGGCCATAGCAAAAGACAAAGTCGCTCCTTTTGCTTCTGCCCGATCTTTTTATGTGTCGGGCAATCCGAAACGGGCGGCGATTTTATCGGATTGGTTCGTCCGAACCATGGAGGATATTTCTGCAGTAACGTCAATCAGCTGTTTTCTGAAAGCATCCGGATCAGCATTTGCTTCAGGGTGAGCATTAATGTAGCGGCCGACATAGTCTTTTATTTCCAGTTCCGTCTTTATTTCCCGGCGAAGCTGCATAAAATGGGCTTCGTCTTTCGGCGTGTCCGCATATTCGTCGGAGCATATTCTTTTGGCGGCCATCAAGGAAGCGGCTTTCCCGAAATCGTCCGGATCCGGATCTCGTTCGTCTGCTAAAGAGGCCAACTTTGTTAAAGTTTCATGATTGGCAATGAAGTTGTTAATCTGTGTCTGGGAAACGGTGTCGGAATCAATATCCGCCAGAAATTGCTGCTGCGCGACTTTTAAAATTTCTTCTTCCGTTTTAGGCTCCATCTCGCCCTGTTCGTTCGTGTTCATAGTCCTTGAGACCAAGTCGCGCACATACGCGGGCATTTGATCAAAAGGCAGGGCCAGATCTTCGTCCGAAAGATAATAATTTGTTTGCAGAAAATCTTTTACATATCCGGGAAGTTCCATAACAACCTCATCACAATAAAATAAATATATCTACTTGACAGAATATCAGAAAAATTTGTCAAAACAATAGTTTTTATAAAAGTTTAACATATTAATCCGGAGCGCGATCATAAAAAAAAGTGCGAATTTTTGGGCCAAATAGGGGTTTTTTTTTCTTTTTCTCTGTGATACGGTTAGAAAAATTGTTTAACAGGGAGTTCCAAAATGAAAGGCATTATTCTGGCAGGCGGATCGGGAACAAGGCTTTATCCGGCGACGATTGCTTTGTCGAAGCAGATGATTCCGGTTTATGACAAACCGATGATCTATTATCCGATGTCTTTGTTGATGAGGGCGGGAATCAAAGATGTTCTTGTCATTTCTACGCCGACGGATCTGCCGGGATTTAAGCGGTTGTTTAAAGACGGTTCGCATTTGGGAATGAATATTTCTTATGCCGAACAAGCCGTACCCAACGGTTTGGCGCAGGCTTTTGTGATCGGCGCGGATTTTGTCGGAAACGAGCCTGCCGCTTTAGTATTGGGAGACAATATCTTCCATGGTCACGCTTTGACGCAGCAATTGGAAAGCGCCGCAAAAATTACTGACGGCGCTGTTGTTTTCGGATGCTATGTGCAGGATCCCGAACGCTATGGCGTCGTTGAGTTTGATGAGAATTTTAAAGCAATCAGCATAGAGGAAAAACCCGCTGAACCGAAATCCAATTATGCGGTGCCGGGATTGTATTTTTATGATAACGAAGTTGTAGAAATCGCTAAAAACCTGAAGCCTTCCGCCCGCGGAGAATACGAAATTAGGGATGTGAACAAGGAATATCTGCGCCGCGGAAAGTTGAAAGTCAATGTGTTGAGCCGGGATATCGATTGGTTTGATACCGGAACGCACGACAGTTTGATTCAAGCCAGTTCTTATGTCGAAGCGATTGAAAAACGCAAGGGAATCAAAATAGCCTGTTTGGAAGAGATTGCCTATTTTAAAGGCTTTATTTCCAAAGATCAGCTGCGGGAACAAGGTCAGATTATGGCTAAAACCGGATATGGCCAATATTTGTTGAAACTTGCTGATGGCGAAATTTCTGCGCCGGAGATTTAAAAATGCCGTTTATTGAAACAAAAATTCCGGGAGTCGTCATTTTCGAACCGCGTATTTTTTCAGACGATCGGGGATATTTTTTTGAGACTTATAATGAAAAAACATTTAAAGAGGCGGGAATTGATGCTGACTTTGTTCAGGATAATCAATCGAAATCTTCTTACGGTGTAATCCGCGGGCTGCATTTCCAAAAAGGCGAACATGCTCAGGCCAAGTTGGTGCGCGTGATGCAGGGAGCCGTGTTGGATGTGGCGGTTGATCTTCGTCCCGGTTCCGATACGTTCGGCAAATATGTGGCCGTGGAATTAAATGATGTTAATAATTTGCAGTTGTTTATTCCCCGCGGATTTGCGCATGGATTTTCCGTATTGTCGAAAACGGCGGTCTTTACTTATAAATGCGACAATTTGTATTGCAAAGAATCTGAAGGCGGTATTAACTGCGCCGATCCTGATTTGGGGATTGATTGGTTGATTCCCGTTGAAAATGCCTGTTTGTCGGAAAAAGACAAAATTCTGCCAAGGATGAAGGAATGCTTTTAATTACAGGATGCAGCGGGCAGCTTGGAACCGAATTAAAATTGCTTTTGCCTCGGGCCATCGGAGCGGATGTGGCCGATCTGGATATTACGGATGCGGAAGCCGTTCGGCGATTTGTTCGGGAAAACAAGATTGATACGATTATCAATTGCGCGGCTTACACGGCAGTGGATAAAGCGGAGGATGAACCGGAAAAATGCCGTTTGATCAATGTCGATGGCGTAAGGAATCTGGCGTTGACGGGCGCAAAAATGATTCATATTTCCACGGATTATGTTTTCGACGGCAAAGGGTACAAACCGTATGTCGAAACAGATCAG
>JAFVEJ010000113.1 GCA_017476085.1 Alphaproteobacteria bacterium | reverse complement strand
TCGCCAACATTTTCAAAAACTTTGAACGGACACCTTCTTCCCCATTAGCACCTTGAAATTCGGCGCGCTTAGCTTTGCGTTCCGCACTGGGCGGCACCTTATATTCGACTTCCGTCAGTTTCAATCCGTGAATTGTGTCAAAAGAAAACCGCGCGGCTCCCTGCTGACTGTCCGGCTGATGATTCTGTTGCTGGTGCTGTCCTTTGTTTTTCCCCTTGCCTTTTTTGCGTTCGCGTTTGGCATGAACCAATTCATATTCAGCAACCATTTCCCGTTCTCCTTCATCTTGTATGGAAACCATTTAGAAGTATCGTACAAAAAGTGGACAAAAAAATCAACAAAAATCAAACTCTTTTTTCACAACACATGAAAACAACCGTCAAACGAGCAACGACCACACATCCCAACGCAACGCGCACACCGAAACAATCCGCCCAAAATCCGGTTAAAGCACAAAAAAATGCTTGAGAAACAGCCGTGATCAAAGACAATACGGATCCCATCGTCGCTCTTTCTGCCGAAGAATATTCGCTTTGCAACAATTCGGTTTTGGATGTTTCCGCTATTGCGCTGAAAAAACAAGAAAAAGCCATAACAAACGGCGTTCCGATCCTGTTTAACAGTAATCCGGCCGCTTCGAAAATGAAGCTGCCCGAGACGGCGGCAAGCAGCTGACGTATTGTTTTTATCCGCTTTAAACGGACGGCAACCATATAACCGACCATACCGGAGACTTGTTTGCATCCGCGAACCAAATTCACCGCCCAAACCGCGATCAGGTTCTCAAAATAAACGCCTTCAAAACGGCCGATCGTCATACCGAAAGACGAATCCAAAATTTCGATTGCGCCGAAACGTCTCAATTTTTTATTTTTCCATAAAGACAAAAACGCTCTTTTGAAATTATGTTTTTCAGCTTTTTGTTCACGTTCCGGATTAACGTAGAAAAAAGAAACGGCCAGTTGTCCGGTCATCGGCAAAACAGACATCCATGCCAAAAACTGCATCGACCGGAAATAAAGCACGGCAGAAGCGATCAAAATACTCAGCAGCAGGCCGATTTGATTATACACGCGGCTGCGCGCATAGATCTGTTTGAACTCTTTTTCTTCTCCGATTTCCCGCATTGTTTCAAACATCAGGGCCTCCAACGTCCCCGACATAAGCGCATCGCTGGCGCCGTATAACACGGCCCCGACAAACAGCAGCGAAACGCAAAGGAACTGTCCCGCCATAGCCCAAAGCAACAAACAAATCAAAATTGCAGACGCCGATAAAATTAAAGTTTGCCGGCGTCCGATCTTATCTGAAAAAATGCCTGTCGGTATTTCCAAAACAGCCTGAGACAGAGCGCAAACCGAAAAAACCGACATAGCCGCGACATAAGAATGTGTGATATTTTGGAAATAAATCGCCTGTACTGCCGTCATCGGCCACAGACCGGCAAAAAAATTATCCCATTTAAAAAGCGTTTTATTACGGCGAATATCCGACATGATTTCTTCAAAAAAGAAAACACAGAGAGCCGACCCGACCCTCTGTGTTTTCAAATATGTTCAATAAAATTAATCCCGCTGACGATTCCTGACAAGCTGACGGCTTTGGACAATCTCGCGCATAGGCAATTTGTTTTTGCCGGACTTGCCGGTTTCAGCTTTATTTTGCTGCGCGGCCTGCTGAGCTTTCTTTTCGTCCAGACTGGCATAAAATTCCGCCATATCTTTCTGGCGTTTGGCCACGCTGATATGTTCGGGTTTGTACAGTTCGGAATAATTTGCCGGATTGACATTCGAAGTGTAATTCGGTTTGACCGGCTGATTTTCCCTGGTAAAGCCGAACTGTTTGGGATCATAAATCATTTCATCCGTATATGGAATTTTGATTGTTCTGGTTTCGCCTTCGCGAATCCCCAACAATTGGGCATCCATAACGTCATGATGCCACTGATCATGCGGATACAACGGCGTTAAAATAAAGTTGGAAAATTCATTTTTGCCGCCGCCGTGCAGAGCCAGTTTATGATGCACGTTAAAACCGTTCGGCGTGTAGCCTTCCCGCATCCCTTCGATATCGCGTTCGGTCAGCCCGAGTCTTTCAACCAACAAATCCGCATGTTCGTTCGCCAGCATTTTTAAAAACTTTGAACGAACGCCTTCTACGACGACATTTCCGTTTTCATCACGGACTCCGTTAAATTCGTTGCGTTTTGCTACACGTTCTGCTTTGGAAGGAACCGTATATTCCACTTCCTTCAGTTTTAATCCATGAATCGTGTCAAAAGAAAAATTGCCTTCTCGCTGGTCCCTATTATGATGACCTTCCGCAAAGAAACCGCCGTTTGCCGCATGATTTTGCTGCTTATTGCCGCCGTTTCCATGGCCTTTTCCTTTTTTACGTTCGCGTTTTACATGAATAAATTTTTCTTCTGACATCAGCATTAACCTTAAAAAAATAAAACCGTATCAGCGGCTCTGCCGCCTTCTTGACAAAAATATACAAAAAAACCGGAAAACTGTCCAGAAAATAATTGCGTTTTATTCATATTCCCGCCGGCCGACTTTATAATTTATTTATCGGCTTATTCCGTACGTTCGTCTTCGGGAATATCCTGACAGCGATAATAGACGCGATGCGGCAGGAAAAGACGGCAGGACCAATATTTATGCCCGTCATAAGCGGCTTCTCTGTTTGTTTGCTGACAGGCCTCCTGCGCCAATTTGATAATTTCATTGGCATTGGTTGAATACGGATTATAGCAGATAGCTATTCGATCCGGCTTGGATTCGCCCACCGTATATGGAGATCCGGCTTCGCGTCTGGAATCGACAAACGGCGTTTGCACGCAGCCGCCGACAATCAATAAAAATAAAAAAAACGCTTTTTTCATAACCGTACCGACAAAGCCCTTTGGAAACAAGCTGTCTCATCATCCCCGAATTCGGACGAATGTTCAACAATGAAAACGATTTTTTTTATTTTTCAAAGCTTGGGTTGATTTTATACATACATTTCGCCTATTCTGTATTACATTATGGTTAGGAATAAGGAGCTTTTTAATGCTGGCCAAAAAACGATTGCTGACGCGCAGCGATTTTGACGGTCTTGTCTGCGCCGCCCTGCTCAAAGAGTTGGGAATTATTGATGAGATACAATTTGTCCATCCCAAAGATATGCAGGACGGAAGAATATCCATTACAGATATGGATATTACGGCAAATCTGCCGTATGTCGACGGCGTTGACATTGCCTTCGATCATCATATCAGCGAAATATCCCGCGTTAACAGCCCCCCGAATCATATTGTTTACCCGAACGCTCCTTCGGCGGCTCGAGTCGTTTATGAATACTACGGCGCGGAAAAAAGATTCACTAATTTGCCGCCTTCTTTAATGGAAGCGGTCGATGTCGCCGATTCCGCCAAATATACTGTAGATCAAATCAAAAATCCGACAAATTGGGGACTTTTGACTTTTATTATGGATCCCCGCACCGGACTGGGACGGTTTAAAAACTTCCGCATCAACAATTATGCGCTGATGATCAAACTGATTGACCTGCTGCGCACGAAAAACGTTGATGAAATTCTGCAGGACGAAGACGTGCAGGAACGCGTCCAATTATATAAGGAACATCAGGAAAAATTCATTCAACAGCTGAAAAATTGCACGACGATTCATAAAACGGCCGCGCATTTGAATCTGAGAAATGAAGAAACCATCTATGCCGGCAACCGGTTTATGATTTACGCCTTGTTTCCGGAAATCAACATTTCCGTCCATGAAATGTGGGGCAAAAATAAAAGAAACGTCGTATTCGCGGTCGGCAAATCAATTTTCAACCGCACGTCAAAAATGAATATCGGCGAATTTTTACTGCAATACGGCGGCGGCGGTCATGTCACGGCCGGCACATGCCAAGTTCCCATTTCCGAAGCCGATAAAGTCCGGCAGGAAATTATTACCGCTATGGTTCAGGACGTATAAACCAAGGACTTTTTTATGGTTGATGACAGATTCCGCTTAGTGACGCGCAGCGACTTTGACGGTCTTGTGTGTGCTGTTTTGCTGAAAGAACTGGATTTGATAGATGATATTAAATTCGTTCATCCGAAAGATGTGCAGGACGGGCTGGTTGACATACGGCAAGGCGATATTATAACGAACCTGCCTTATTCCAAAGAAGCATCTTATGTTTTTGATCATCACGTCAGCGAATTGATTCGAGTCGGACAGAAAAGCAACAGTTATATCAATCCTCAGGCTCCTTCGGCAGCGCGTGTCGTTTGGGAAACGTTCGGCGGAAAAAGCCGCTTTTCCAATATTCCCGAAGAAATAATGAATGCCGTCGATAAAGCCGACAGCGCCGACTATACGGTCGATGATATTCTGCATCCGACCGGCTGGACGTTGCTGAGCTTTATTATGGATTCGCGCACGGGACTCGGACGTTTTCACAATTTCAGAATTTCCAATTATCAGTTGATGATGAATTTAATTGATTTCTGCCGCACCCACGATCCGGAAGAAATTCTGGAAATGCCGGATGTCAAAGAACGCGTCGATTTATATTTTTCTCAACAGGAGCCATTCATCGAACAGCTGAAACGGCAGACGACCATTTATAAAAATCTGGCTTATATTGACGTTTTGAATGAAGATATCATTTATGCGGGCAATCGGTTTATGATTTATGCCTTGTATCCGGAAATCAACATATCCATGCATGCAATGTGGCGCATCAACGGCCAACGCATTGTTTACGCCGTCGGAAAGTCCGTTTTAAACAGAACAAATATTATTAATGTCGGCGAATTGATGCTGCGGTACGGCGGCGGCGGCCATGAAAATGTGGGAACCTGCCAAATTGACTTGGCTCAAGCCGCTGCGGTTAAAGAGGATTTAATAGCTGCCTTGACGGCTCCTCAATATACTCAAGCTTTAAAAGCGTAAAATCGAATTATTTTTTTATCTGAAACGAAAATTCGACAACGCCGGGCAACCGGTTCAAACCGGCATAATTTTTCAGCCGGCCGATCGGAATGCCGCCGAAAGCCAAAAGCATCGGTTCATTCACGGTCAAACCTACCGGTGTCGGTCCAAACATCAAAAACAGCGTGTTTCTCTTTTGATGCCAAACGACTTCCCCTTTGAAAAAAGCACGGCGCTGATTTTTTTTATCTGAAACAATATTTGCTTTTTCCGCCAAAACGCTGCCATATCCGCCATCGCCCCATCGGTTCATCACCAACTCCATAGGCAGCTGCTTTAACAAAGATCGCGCCGCGTCATTTTCATACAAC
>JAFVEJ010000112.1 GCA_017476085.1 Alphaproteobacteria bacterium | reverse complement strand
CCGTTTTTTACCAATGCGCAGGGTTGGCAAAGCAATCCTTCCGCGTCGCAGGGGCGGGAATGAAGCCCATGCTTTTTATGCGGATTCTCAAACAGAGACAGTTCCGCAGGCAGAAGCTGCGTATTCAGACTGTCTTTTAAAAAGGATGTTCCTCTGGCAATAGCCGCGCCGTTGATTGCTCCGGTTAGAGTTCCGATCAATCCCCGGGCTAACCGCGGTTCAAAAACCACATCCATTGTCTGCGAAGCTATTTTTCGGGAATGAAGCCGCTTTACCGCGCGTTCTCCCGCATTCTTTCCGATTTGTTCCGGTGTTTCCAGGTCGGAAAAATAAACGGCGGAGGAATAATCGTAATCCATTTCCTTATTGCCGTCACTGTCCGCCGCAATCACAGATACGGAAAAGGAAGCGGATGAACGGTCGTATTCCCGCCTGAAACCCGTTGTGGACGCCATAATGATATGTGATTTGTCAACGTTTGCTCCCGCACCGTCGGATTGAAAAACGCCGCTGACGGACAATGCGGCATCTTCGGCCTCTAATGCCAGATTCAACAAGTCTTGCGTGCTTGTTTCGGCCGCATCATACATATCCAATTCGGGAAAGTTTTGCGCTTGCAAAGCGGGGTCCGCCAATCCGCAATACGGGTCTTCCGGCACGATTTCAGCCATTTGTACGGCGCGTTCGGCTAACTCTTTTAAAGCATTCTTTTCCAAAACGGAGGAAGAAACAACGGATTGCCGCCGACCGCAAAAAACGCGCAGGTCAACGGCGGCGGTTTGCGCATATTCGAGCGTTTCCGTTTTTTGTTGACGGCATTCCGCACTGATTGTCGTACTGTTTATCCCGAACGATTCCGCTGCGTCTGCTCCGTTTTTTTTGGCGTGTTCAATTAAAAAACTGATTGCGTTTGAAAGAGAAAGCGTTTCTGTCATTCTTTATCTCTTTGTTTTTGAAGGCATAAAAGTCGTTTGTTCCATAACGGCGTTTTGAGAAGGCAAAACGGTAATTTTACCGTTGGGTTTGTTCGTCGTGATGTCAAATCCGACTAAAAGATAGTTTTGTCTTTGAGCGCTGACCAGCAGGAAGGGTTCGCCGTTGACATAGCCGATTTTTTTGTTTTCGATTTTAGCGGAAGCAATGCCGCTGTAAAACGCGGTGACAATCAGGATTAAAACAAATGCGGCCGAGGTGAATAAATGCGCCAGAGAACTTTTCCTGGCTTTGAAATGAGCGCCTAAAACGCAAGCGTACAAAAAGAACAGATATAAACATTCAGACAAAAAAACGCCTGTTTTTAAATAATGAACAAAAACAGCGCAGCAGTAAGACGTGAAGCAGAGAGTTGTTATCAGGGAAAAGAAATAACTGATTTTTTGAGATTTGCTCAAAACGCTTTTGGACGAGCCGTCCGCGGTCAGAGATCTTTGCAATGCCAATCCGGCCAGTACGGCCAAAAACAAAGAACAAGCCAAACCAAAAACCATACCTGACGGCAATTCCATTAAAAACAAAGGAATCCTGTATTCGATAAACCGGCCGGAAACAACCGCCGCAGAAAGCAAATACGACAGACAAACGCCGAAAATACAAATCAATAAAATTAATTGGGAAAAAGAAACGGGAGTGGGTTGATTTGATGAATGCTCATCTGCGGAATTGCTTTTTTTATCGCTGAATAAAGCCATTTTTATCTTTCCTCGCGTGATAACAAAATATATTTTTATGCTAATTAAAAACAGTTTATCTTTCATTAATTTTCGATTACAAAGCAGTCTAAGCTTTTGTTTTATTGAAAAAAGAATAAGGGAAGCTTTTGACATTGCCTGTAAGAGATGAGATAATAACCAAAAATATAAAAATTAAGGGGGGCTTATGATTAGCGATCGGGAGGCGGAGGAGACGGTTTCTCTGTCGGCAGAAGAATTAGATCGCCTGTTTGATATCGGCATAGCTCTTTCGTCGGAACAGGATATGGATGTCCTGATGGAGCGTATTTTGACAACGGCGCAGGAATTCTGCAATGCCGAAGGCGGGACGCTTTATCTGATGGATCCCGAACACAATCAGCTGATCTTTTCCGTTTTGCGCAATGATAAGCTGGGGATCAGAATGGGCGGCACTTCGGAAAAGAAGACGACGCCGTTTCCTCCTTTGTATCTTTATGATCCCGAAACAAACGAACCTAATCATTCAAATATCTCGACCTATGCCGCTTTGACCGAGCAGATCGTGAATGTCAAAGATGCGTATGACGATTCAACGCCCTTTGATTTTTCGGGAACGCATAAGTTTGACGAATCATCCGGATATCGGTCAAAGTCGTTTTTAACCGTTCCTCTGAAAACCAGAACAGGGCAGGTTGTCGCTGTTTTGCAGCTGATTAATGCCCGGGCTTCTTCCGGCGAAACAATACCTTTTTCAAAATCCGTGCAAAGATTGGTCGAAGCTTTGGCTTCTCATGCGGCCGTGGCGATTGATAATCAGCTGCTGCTGACATCTCAAAGAAATTTATTGGAATCTTTTCTGGAAGTTATTGCCCGCGCGATTGACGATAAATCCCTTTATACCGGCGCCCATTGTCAGCGGGTTCCGGTCATTGCCCGTATGATGGCATTCGCTGCAGAAATGGACCAGGACGGGCCTTTTAAGGATTTTGAACTGTCGGATAATGAATGGTACGCTTTTCATCTGGCCAGTTGGATGCACGATTGCGGCAAAATGAAAATACCGGAATATATTCTGGATAAAGCGACAAAGCTTGAAACCGTCAATAACCGTATTCATGAAATTCGTACCCGCTTTGAAATCCTTTATCGGGACGCGCACATTGAATATTTGAAAAAAAGATTGGCATCTGCGGCTCCGAAAGAACAGCTGCTGGGGGAATTTAATGCGCGCATCAAAAAACTGGAGGATGATTTTTCTTTTTTAGCAGCTTCAAACCTCGGATATACTCCGTTGTCAGATGATGATATTCAAAGAATTTATGAGATCGGCAAACAGACCTATTATCGTCATTTTGATAAAACGCTGGGGTTGTCCTGGGATGAAATGGATCGCATTAAAGATAATATGCCGCCTAAAGTAAATCCGAAAGAACCCTTGTTGGAAGATCGCCCCGATCATGTTTTCGGCGGGTGCAACCGCGGCGAAGTGCATAATCTGATTATTCCTCGCGGTACTTTGACGGCGGAAGAATCTAAAAAGATCAACTCGCATATTGACGCGACAATCGAAATGTTGAAAGAAATTCCGTTTCCTTCTTATGTTAAAAACGTGGTCGAATATGCGGCCGGGCATCATGAACATATGGATGGAACGGGCTTTCCTAATCATTTGAAACGGAATCAAATGTCGATTCCGGCGCGTATTTTGGGACTGGCGGATGTTTTTGAAGCCTTGTCCGCCAGCGACAGACCGTATAAAAAAGTCAAAACGCTGTCAGAGATTGTCGCTATTATGTCCGATATGGCCAAAGGCGGACATTTGGATCCGGATTTGTTCAATTTGTTTTTAACGTCCGGCGTCTATCGCGAATATGCGGAACAATATATGCAGCCGGAACAGCTTGATGATGTAAATGCAGAGGCTTATCTGGTTCCGTCGGAAGGGTTTGTCGAGTAAATGCAAATTCGCCTTTTCATTGATCAGCCGCTGGCAGTCGGCGCAACCGTTTTTCTGACGCCTGAACAGACGCATTATTTAAGAAACGTACTCAGAGCGCAGCCGGGGGCGGAGCTGTTTGTTTTTGACGGCAAAAACGGCGAGTTTTCGGCAGTGCTGTCGGCACTGGATAAAAAAAGCGCAGAAATTCAAATTTGTCGTTTGCTGCGCGGGCAGCCGGAAAAATATGATGTGCGATTGTATTTTGCACCGTTAAAGCGAGACCGTACGGATCTCGTTGTGGAAAAAGCAACTGAATTGGGTGTGACGCAAATTATTCCCGTAATAACGGAATATACGGCGGCTAAACGTGTGAATACGGACCGACTGCGTTTGATTGCGATTGAGGCCTGTGAACAATGCCGACGTTTGGATGTGCCCGAAATTTTGGAGCCGGTTTCTTTAAAAGAACTGCTGGAACAGCAAAATGAAACGAAACCGCTGCTGATTCATTTAGATGAAACGGGACAGGGAAAAAAGGCTGAAACGGTTTTTAACGGATTGACTTCCGCGGCTTTTTTGGTCGGACCTGAAGGTGGCTTTTCCGAAGCGGAACGGGTCTTGATCAAAAAGACGCCATATACGGCGGGAATGGATTTGGGAAAAAGGATTTTGCGGGCGGAAACGGCGGCGATCGCCGCATTAGCTCTGTTTATGTGTCGATAGTTTAAGGATAAGTCAAATGAAAAAAGAACATCATTGTCATTGTCATCATTCTGATGAACACGATGAAGGAAAATGCTGCGGACATCATCACGATCATTGCGGCTGCGGGCATGAAGAAGAACATGAGGACTATTCCGCGGTGAATGCAATGTTCGGATTGGATACGGACGTGCCGGAAGACGCGCTGTCATTGCTCCAAATGGAAATGGACGAGTGCGACGAACTCAGCGAGATGCTGGGATTAGGCGATAATCCCGATGTGGATGATATTTTGCAGGACGCGATCGAAGATTTAACGCCAAAAAAGAAAAAAACGCTGATGAATCTTGCGGTTATTTTGCATGATT
>JAFVEJ010000111.1 GCA_017476085.1 Alphaproteobacteria bacterium | reverse complement strand
TCACGCACATTGACGGCACAACCGTTTTAGGCGAAACGCTGACGCAAGCCGTTGAAAAAATGCGCGGCCCCGTTAAAACAAAAGTCAAACTGACAATTCGCAGGAAAAACAAAGAACCGTTTGACGTTACGATCATGCGCGACAACATTAAAATCCGTTCCGTCAAAACGGAAGAAAAAGATCCCTCCGTCGGCTATATTCGGATTTCCTCTTTCAGCGAAACGACAACGGACGATGTCAAAAAAGCGATTGAAAAAATTCAAAAAGAAAATCCCGAAGACTTGTCCGGTTATGTTCTTGACTTGCGCAATAATCCGGGCGGGCTGTTGGATCAGGCCGTTTCCGTCGCCGATTTGTTTTTAAACGAAGGAGAAATCGTATCCACCCGCCCCCGCCGCACCGAAGAAATGCAGCGTTATAACGCGACCAAAGGCGACATTACCAAAAACAAACCGATTGTCGTTTTGATTAACGAAGGTTCCGCCTCTGCCGCGGAAATCGTTTCCGGCGCTTTACAGGATCATAAACGCGCGGTTATTGTCGGTATGCGTTCTTTTGGCAAAGGCTCGGTTCAAACCGTTATTCCCGTCACCGGATTCGGCGCAATTCGTTTGACAACGGCCCGTTATTACACGCCCTCCGGTCGTTCCATTCAAGCGAAAGGTATAGAACCTGACATTGAAATTCCGCCCGGTCATGTCGAATATTACGCTTTGCGTTCCGATGACTTCGCCGAAGCTACGCTTCCGAATGCTTTAGCAAAACAGGACGAAGATAAAACGAACAATTCCAAAAATAAAACCGGAAAAGATAAAAAGCTTAAAAAGGATAAAAAAGTTAAAAATAAAACTGAAAAAGAACCGGATCCGTTCGAT
This sequence comes from Alphaproteobacteria bacterium, assembly GCA_017476085.1. The sequence goes on along the minus strand of JAFVEJ010000111.1, from coordinate 6,574 downwards.
GAAAAGCCCAAAGAAGAACAAAAAAAGGAAGATTATCAGCTGGATCGGGCCATTGATATCGTCAAAGCAATGGGAATTTATCAATCAAGGTAAAAAAAATGCCGCTTTTCAACAAAAAAGCTTCTCCTTTTTCCACAAAAGAAACCCTTTCGGATAAACGGCGGACGTTTCGGATTGTCGCGTTTCTGGCGGCGGCTTCTTTTTTATGTATGATCAGCGGCTTTTATATTGACTTTATAAAAGATCCCACCATTCAGACGACTTATTATCTGGTCAGAGCAAACCAAACATTTCCGAATGAAACGCTGATAAATCCTCAGCCGCCGGAAAAACAAACCGTTCCCGCGGAACAAGCGTCTGCGGCCGAAGAAAATTCGCACCTGATTAGACAGCTGGAAAAAGAACGGGAAAATATAGAGCAAACAGCGGAACTGTTAAGAGAAATTGTAAAAAACTCCGCTGAGGCGCCGGAATTAACAGATGTTTCCGTTTTACCCGAAACACCGGAGCTGCAAAAACTGCAGCAGGAAAAAGATCTGGCGGATCAAAAAAAGCTGGAAGAAATTGAAGCTTTGAACAAAGAACGGCTGGAAAAGGAAAAGAAAAAAACTGTCGCTGCAAACAATATTGCGCCGAAAGATTCAGCCCTTCCGAAAGAAGAAAAAAGTCCGGAACCTTCCAAAAAATCTCCTCTTTCTCAAAAGGTCTCTCAAAAAACGGAAGAAAACTCCTCTTTGCATTTGTCTTCTCTAAAATCGGGGCTGCCGCCGCCGGATTTAATTCAAACCGATTTAATGGCCTCTCTGCCGGATTTTTCTCTAATCAAAAAAAGTATCTCGCAGAATGCCATTCCATTGCATATTATCGAACCTTTGCCCGAACTGTTGGAAGAAACGCGTTATGGCATGCTTCCGATTGAAAGTGAAGGCCGAACCGCTTTTTCAGCCTACGGCAAACAACAAAGCATTCCGCCGGCTTCGCCTTATGTTGCCATTTTATTTTCCGGTCTGGGCAAACGGGACAACACAACCCATGCGGCCATAGCCACTTTACCCGATGTTATTTCCTTATCTTTCAGCCCTTATACGGATAAACTGAAAACTTATATCGCCGATGCCCGCAAAGCAGGTCATGAAACTTTGCTTGATCTGCCGATGCAGCAAGGCGCTTTTCCGGAAACGGATCCGGGACCGTTGGGTTTGGTATCGGGGCTGCCGGAACAGGAAAACAGGAAACGGCTGCGCAAAGTTTTGGGACAAAACGTCGCTTTTATCGGCTTAACCGCCGCCGCCAATGAAAATTTTTCATATTCGGGATCTCAGATGAAACCCTTTTTTGATGAAATAATTCAAAGAGGCCTGATTTATATAGACGGCACGGATAATCCGCGTATGCCGATTTTTAAAAAAGCCTTGCGGCCCGACGTTCATATCGCTGACGAATTTCATCGGGCTGCCATTCGCGCCCGTTTGGAACAAACGCGCAAAATCGCTTTGGAAAAAGGCTCCGCTTTTTTAAGAATTGAAGCCGTTCCGATCACGCTTTTAACCGTCATTGAATGGATGAAAGCTTTTGCTCCGACAGAGCAAAACCCGGTTCCGGAAATATCCTTTGTTCCTTTATCTTATTACGCTTCGTCAAAAAAGGAAAAAGAATGAACGCTAAAAAAATGTATCGCCCGAATGTCGGAATAATGGTTTTAAACACAGCCGGGGATGTGTTTATGGCACATAGAACGGATTCCCGCAAGCAAGCCTGGCAAATGCCGCAGGGCGGCATCGACAAAGGCGAAGACGAATATGCTGCCGCTTTGCGCGAATTATATGAGGAAACGAATATCTCTTCCGTCACTTTGATCGCTGAAAGCACAAAATGGTACACATACGATTTTCCGGCCGGCGTTCATTTTATCAGCGAAAAGAAAAAAGCTTTTGCCGGTCAAACGCAAAAATGGTTCCTTTTTCAATTTACCGGCAATGAAAATGAAATTAACTTAGATAAACCGGATCCTGAATTTAACCAATGGAAATGGATGCCGGCCGAAAAAATCGTTGAAATGATCGTCCCTTTTAAACGGGACGTTTACCGGCAGGTTCTTGATGAATTTATGCCGTTCATCGAAGCCGTCAGGAACAGCTGAAGAAATTGCGGACTATTCTGAAATAAACGGAAAGAAACTGATTTATAAGTATGAAAAAGCCGCCTTTCGGCGGCTTTCCTTTTACACATCGGACAAATGGATTGCTCCCAACGTATGACATGCCGGACAAGTGGTATGGTCCTTTTCGAACGGCGTACGGCAAACCGCACAGAAATACGGCAGTTCCACCGGCGCTTTTTCCGCTTTGGCACGATATTCTTCCGCAGCTTTTTCATCCTGATTATAGGCGGCGATTTCTTCCGCCATCATCAACGCCCGTTTAGATTCGGGATAGGCTTCCAAATACTTTAAAACAGCTGCTTTAGCCTGCCCCCACAACCGAGCATGCAACGAACAGTCGGCAAAAATTAAATCATTGATTTTTGCTTCGGGATTTTCCGCGATCAATTCTTCCACGTCCTTAACGGCTTCAATCGGAGCTTCCTTATCCGTTAATGTTAAGTAAACTTCATAAACCGCCCAACTGGGAGATATTTTCCATAATTTTTGCAGCAAATGACGCGCTTTTTTGATTTGTCCTTTACGAATATCCAGCTCAGCCGTCTGCACGGCCGCACGCACGAAAGTTTTATCCGTATCATAGGCTTCGCGAATTAATTTTTCTTTCTCGGCTTCATCCGTCGCATCGCAGGCCTGTTCCAGTAAAACAGAAGCTTTCAGACGTTTTGCCGTCAGTTTGTCAAACAATTTGTATTTTAAAGCTTTATCCAAAGTTGCTATTGCCTGCGTCCATTGTTTTTCATGAATTTGCAGTTCAAAAGCTTCCGACAAAACCCATTGAGGCGGATTTTTTATGGCCAGCAGCTCAGCGCACACTTCAACCGCTTTTTCCAAATTTCCCGTCAATCGATAAAGTCTGACTTTGCCGCGCATTCCGAGAAGATACGTTTCCGGAACGCCCGCCAATTCATCATACAAACGCATCGCTTCAATCGTATTATTTTTCGCTTCTGCCAACTGCGCTTCAAACACCGTGATTTTTGTTTCGTCATCGGCAAATCCTTTTTTGATCTGTCCGGCCAACTTTTCGGCTGAAGCAATATCTCCGGCGGCCAAAGCCGTTAATCCTTTTCCCAGCAGAGTATAGCGATCAACTTCCTTATCCACTTTTGATTTTGCCATTTTTTGCGCGCGTTTGTCGGCCCCCGTCCAATAGGATATTTTTTGCGTCACAAGCAATAAGGGTTTGGCTAAAAACGCATAGAAGACGGAATAAACAACAATAACAAGACCGATTATGACTGCAACGGAAGTTTGAACGGAATAACCGATCCATTCCAAATGAACGGAACCTTGATTATTCGAAAGCCACGCCGCCGCCAGAGCGATTACGCCCAACAGAAAAGCATTCCAGATAATTCTGATCATCGGCTATTCTCCCTTCAGCTGTTCAGCGTACACAACGCCCAAAACCGCTGAAATTGTTTCGTTAATTGTCTTTTTTACCGTTATATAGCGTTCCGCATTTTGTTCCCATTCCCGCATCGTATCGGCAGCAGTTCCTTTTAAATCTTTCAGAATCAAGACGGCTTCCCCAAGGTCTTCATCCCGAACGGCTAAGCCGGCACGAGCTAAAACCGATTGTGTCGATTGATCGTTTTCAATAACGTCCGTTCTTCTGATAACGACCAATGTTTTTAAAGAATTTAATGCCTTATGGAACCAATCCGTTTTAGGACTGAGAGATTCGGCTAAAACCGCCTGATCCGCATAAGTGCCGAAAGAACGCAATAAAGCCGTTTTCGTTTGTATTCCCTGATCAGCGTTTCCCGACAAAGAACGCAAATAACCGGCGATTCTGGGAAAAGCATCTGCTAATGCCAACGCCGATTGCTGTTCCGTTGAAAAACCGTTTCCGGACAGCGCGGCTTCACGCAGTTGATAAACGGCCAGCAATAAAGCAACCGCCCGTTCTTTTTCCACATTGGACACGCGTAATTTCTGTTCGGCGGCATCCATCCGCGTCATCAAAGACAAAACAGAGGAAGCGTCCGCCTTATTTTTTTCCAACCGATTGATTTTTATATTTTCCTGAACCAATCGTTGTTCCATTCCGTCTTCCCGTGCATAAACGGCAGAAAAACGTTCTTCCAGCCGGCGCATATTCGGCAATGCTTCTCTCAGTCTGTTTATTTCCCGTTCGCTGTTTACCCGCACTTGATCCAACTGAGCGCGCAAACGTTCAATTTCACTCAACAGCGCCTTTTGTTGATTTGCCAAAGCGACATAAGCCGTATCCGTCATAACGGACGGTTGAGGCGGTTCGGCCGACGCTATAACGACTTCAGCGTTTTCAAATTCGCGGGCATTTTCCAATTGCTCCAATCGATTGACGATTTCTTCAGGTTCCACCACTTCTTCAACAACCGGTTCTTCCGCTATAACGACTTCTTCCGTCCCGTTTTCGGCAGCAGAAGAAAACTGACGATATTTTTCCAAAATCATTTCCCGCGTCTGCGGTATTCCGACCAGCCCCGCAACAACCAGCACGAAAAGAATTAAAACAACCTTTCCGAATCCGCCGCTCTTAGAGCTCCGCTCATTCGATATTTGTTCTTCTGTTTCTTTTCCCGCCGTTTCCGTATTGCTTTCCTCAGGAACAGAATTTTCCTGAATTTCTTCCGCTTTCCGGTCGTTTTTTTCCTCTGCCATAAAAGCCTCCCAGATTAAATCTACTGGATTTTACCATTTTTTCCGAGTATGGGTAGAATAATTTTACATCAGAGAGTCGAAATGCGTGTTTTAGGTATTGAATCCAGTTGTGACGAAACGGCTGCGGCTGTTGTTTCCGATCAAAAAGAACTATTGTCTTCCGTCGTTTTTTCTCAAGCAGAACACGAAATTTTCGGAGGTGTCGTTCCGGAAATAGCGGCACGGGCGCATTTGCAGCAGATCGGAACAATCGTACAAACGGCTTTGGACAAAGCGAAAATCGGATTTAAAGAATTGGATGCCGTAGCCGCTTCAGCAGGCCCCGGCTTGATCGGAGGCGTTATCGTCGGCGTGATGACAGCCAAAGCGATTGCGGCCGTCCATAATCTGCCGTTTATCGCCGTTAACCATTTGGAAGCGCATGCTCTGACGGTTCGATTGACGCAGGATGTTCCTTTCCCTTATTTATTGCTGTTGACTTCGGGCGGCCATTGCCAGATTTTAATTGCGGAAGGAATCGGAAAATTCAAGCGATTAGGCGCGACCGTTGACGATGCGGCCGGGGAAGCTTTTGATAAATCGGCTAAAATGATGGGGTTGGGTTATCCCGGCGGCCCTAAAATAGAACAATACGCGTTATCGGGTGATCCGATGCGGTTTGATTTGCCCCGCCCGATGGTCGGCAAACCGGGATGCGATTTGTCTTTTTCAGGATTAAAAACCGCCGTAAGACATATTGTTGAAAGTTTTTCGCCCGACGGAACAATAGAAAATGCGGCATTATCCGAACAGGATAAAGCGGATTTATGCGCCGGCTTTCAAAAAGCCGTTTTAGATTCTTTGTGTTCCAGACTAAAGAACGGAATCAAGCTTTTCAAAAAGCAGTATCCGCAAGGAACACATCTGGTCGTTGCCGGCGGCGTGGCCGCCAACAAAGCGTTGCGTCAGGCCTTGGAAAATCTTGCAAAAAGGTATAATCTGACTTTTGCGGCGGCGCCGATGAATCTGTGTACGGACAACGGCGCTATGGTCGCATGGGCGGGAATGGAACATTTTTTGGCAGGAATGTCCGATCCTTTGGATTTCAGCCCTCGGCCGCGCTGGCCGCTGGATCCGTCAGCGAAAAGATAAGCAGGAGATTTCAATAATGAATAAAATTTCCGTTTTGGGTGCAGGCGCGTGGGGAACGGCTTTGGCCAATATTGCGGCGAACAACGACAAAAAAGTCATGCTGTGGGTTCGGGAAAAAGAATTAATTGACGATATTCGCGGCAAAAGACGCAACACTTTATTCCTGCCCAACATCGAACTGAACGAAAATATCGTTCCGACGAACGATTTGACACAGGCTGTTTTGAATGCCGAAGCCGTTTTAATGGTCATTCCCGCACAGTATTTGCGCGCCGCCTGCCGCACATTGCGTCCGATCTGGCCGGAAAATTTGCCGGCCGTCATCTGCGCCAAAGGAATAGAACAAGGCTCCGGCGCTTTGTTAAGCGAAATGCTGGCGGAAGAATTGCCTCAGGCTCAAATCGCCGTTTTATCAGGCCCCACTTTTGCCGAAGAAGCCGCCGAAAAGCTGCGGATTGCGCGGGAACTGTTGGGGGATGCGGTCGATGGGTAAGAGTCAGCAACGCAAGGGCGCGAACGCGGAGCGCGAGCTTGCCGCCCTGTTCCGTTCTCGTGGCTATAACATCGAGCGCGGCGGATCGCTTTCTTTTGGAGAGGCCGCAGACCTCACCGGCTTACCCAACATTCATT
>JAFVEJ010000110.1 GCA_017476085.1 Alphaproteobacteria bacterium | reverse complement strand
TCACGGGGGACGGTGTGACGGGACGGCTGAAAACGATGATTCGTCCGGAAAGCAAAGTGCAGACGCCGTTGAAAGATTTAAAAGCTTTGCGGCTTGACGGCTGTTCGGGCCAGCGGGCTTTGATTGTCGGAGCCAGCCGCGGCATCGGTTTGCAGTGTTTGCGTTTATTGGGCTTGAGCGGTGCTGAAACACTTTTTACATTTTTCAGGAACAAACAGGAAGCGGAAAACATTCAAAGCGAGTTTTCGGAAAACGGTCTGACAACCGATTTTATACAGTTCGACGTTACCTCGCCGTCCCGGGAAGCTTTGGAATATATTGCGCGTTTCCGTCCGACTCATTTGTATTACTTTGCTACGCCCAAAATCAGCATCGGCACGGGCGCGTTAAGCGAAGACAGGTTTAACGGTTTTGCGCATACTTATATTTTCGCTTTGGACAACCTGATAAAAGAAACACAGGATCTGAAAGCGGTTTTTGCGCCGTCTTCCGTCGCGATAGACGAGCTGCCGAAGGATATGGTCGAATACGCGTTTGCCAAAGCCGCGATGGAAGTTTACGCGCACTGGATGGAAAAAAGCCGGAAACTGCGTTTTTATACGCCGCGTTTTCCGCGAATTGAAACGGATCAGACGCAAAGCGTTTTAAGCGTTCCCGCCGAAAAAGCCGAAAATGTTTTGAGCCGCGAATTATCGATTTTTTTGAATCAAAAAAAGGACGATGAAAAATGAGCACGTCTTATTTTACTCAAGGGGTTTTGACGGGGATCAGCGTCACGCTGGGCGAAAACGAACGCCATTTTGACGATGATCCGTCTTTTTACAACAATGACGAAGCGTTATGCCGCCGTCTGAAAAAGACAATCGGATTCGGCACGCGCTACCAAACAAACGAAAACACGACAACCTGCGACCTCTGCGAAGACGCCGCCCGTCGTCTGATGCGGGAAAAAGGCATAGTGCCGGAACAGATTGACGCGATTGTTTCGGTGACTCAAACACCGGACTATTATATGCCCGGCAACGCTTATGTGCTACACGACCGGCTGAAGCTTTCCAAAGAATGTGCCGCCGTGGATATGGAAATGGGCTGCTCCGGATTTGTTTACGGTTTGTGGCATTCTTTTATGATGGTTTCAAGCGGATTGAAACGCGTCCTTCTGGTCGCGGGTGATACGCTGAGCAAGTCGGCAAACCCGAAGGACAGAACGGAGTATCCGCTTTTCTGTGACGCGGGTGCGGCGGCGATCATCGAGCATACGGATACGGACAATCCCACCTGTTTCGTGATGCGGGCGGACGGCACGGGTGTTTCCAAAATGCTGCAGCCGGCGGGAGCTTACCGGACGCGGTCGAGCGAGGAAACCCGACGGGAAAAAACAGACGCCGAAGGCAATGTCCGTTCCGATGAAAACATTTATATGAACGGGTTTGAGATTTTTAATTTCACTCTGACGGAACAGCCGGCCGCTTTACGGGAAATTCTGGAAAAAAGCGGAAAAACGAAAGAGGAAATCGATTGGTTCGTTTTTCATCAGGGCAACAAATATATCGTGGATACTCTGGCAAAATCCGCGGGTGTGCCGAAGGAAAAGGTTCCCGTGATCTTTCCGGACTACGGCAATCAGAATGCGGCGTCCATTCCGGGGACGATATGCGCCGCGCTGCCGGACGCTTTTGAAGCCAGAAAGCAGGTCGTTCTGCAGGGCTTCGGCATCGGGCTCTCTTGGGGAGCCTGTCAAACGGCTTTGGACAAGCCGACGATTTTAAAACCTGTCGTTTACGGAGGTCGTCATGACTGATCAGGAATTTGTACAGAATATCAGGGAAATTCTGGACTGCGGCGAAGAGCTGACGGCGGACACTGTTCTGGAAACGGTTGACGCGTGGGATTCTTTGGCCATGTTGAGCGTAATGGCGTTTTTCAAGCAGACGTTCAACGTATCGCCCGGCTTTCAGGAAATGAAAGGGGTGAAAACGGTTGCAGATCTGATTCTTTTATCGAAAAAATGAGGCGTGCCATGAAAGTTTGTGTTATGCAGCCGTATTTTTTTCCGTATCTGGGATATTGGCAGATGATTTCCGCCGTTGACACGTTCGTTATTTTCGACGACGTGAATTACATCAACAAAGGGTGGATCAACCGGAACAACATTCTGGTCAACGGTCAGGCGTGGATGTTTACTCTGCCTTTGGATAAAGCGTCGCAGAATAAGCTGATTAACGAAATCGAGCTGGGCGGCGATCTGAAAACCAGAGAAAAAATTCTGCGGACGGTGCAGATGTCCTATAAAAAAGCGCCCTTTTACGATGTTATTTATCCGTTGGTCGAAAAAGCGTTTTTGAATCCGCAAAAAAATCTGGCGTTGTTTTTAAAGGATCACTTTGAATCGGTTTTCGATTTTTTGGACATCAAAACGAAGATTATTCTGTCTTCGGACGTGGAAAAGGACAACAGTCTGAAGGGACAGGACAAAATTCTGCAAATCTGCCGGAAACTTGATTGTGATACTTATATAAATACGATTGCCGGCGAAGAACTGTATTCTTATGACGCTTTTGCGAAGCAAAACATGCAGTTGCGCTTTATCAAAATGAAGCCGGTCGAATATGCTCAGTACAAACAGCCGTTTGTGCCGAACCTGTCGTTTATCGACGTGATGATGTTCAACGACAAAGCGCGGATTAAAGACCTTTTGCTGCAGTATGATTCGATTTAACGGGAGCGGAAAACAAAAATGACGAAAGTTGTTTTATGGGCGACGGGACAGATGTCGCAAACGTTGGAATACTATTTAACGCAAAGCGGTTCTTATGAAATCGCCGGTTATACGATGGATCGGGAGTATATTAAAGAAAACACTTTTAACGGCAGGCCCGTTGTCGCTTTTGACGAAGTGGAAAAAATCTTTCCGCCGTCGGAATACAAAATGGCGATTTTGATCAGCTATTCCCATCTGAACAAACTGCGCGAATCCCGTTATAAAGCAGCCAAGGAAAAAGGATACGCGTTTATCAGCTACGTTCATCCCCAATCCGTCTGCGATGCGGCGGAAATCGGCGAAAACACGTTTATTTTCGGCAACAACGACATTCAGCCCTATACTAAAATCGG
>JAFVEJ010000109.1 GCA_017476085.1 Alphaproteobacteria bacterium | reverse complement strand
CGCCGTATTGTTCGGTCTGGAAAAGGAATGGGAGGAAAAAATTAAGATCGTTTCAGCCGGAACGGCATACCGTCCTGATTGGTATGGCGGACACAATTTTTCTTTCCGCATTATTAATACGTTTCTTTCCGTCGTTTCGACCTCCTGCACGCCCCCGTCCCGTTCGGGTTCGGGCGGAGGCGGCCATTCCGGCGGCGGCTTCGGCGGCGGCGGAGGCGGCGGCCGTTAGAATATGATACCGAAATCAACAAGACAAAAAAGTCAAAAGAACGCCTTTTTTTTAATAAAAAGCTTTTTCTTGCTTTTTATTTTTTGTTTTGTTTTTTCTCCGGCTTTTGCCTTTGAAAGAATCAAAATTTTTCATTCAAACATTTACGTTCGCAAAGACGGTTCCGTTACAGTGACGGAAAAAATCACCGTCAACAGAGAAGGCAAGGAAATCAAACGCGGCATTTATCGCGATCTGCCCAAAATGAAAGGCGTGACCTATACCGTTCTTTCCGTCAAACGCGACGGCCAATCGGAACCGTATTTTACGGAAAATGCCGGTAGATTTTATAGAATCAATACCGGCAATGATGACTATCTGCCCCGTAACGGACTCTATACTTTTGAAATAAAATATCGGGCAAGCAATGTCATTTTAGGATTTAAAGATTATGATGAAATTTACTGGAATGTGACGGGAAACGAATGGAATTTCCCGATAGAACGCGCTTCAGCCAAAGTTTTTCTGCCGAACGGTGCGATCGTTCATCAATCTTCAAGCTATATCGGCAAAAAAGGATCAAAACTTTCCGGCAATTACGATTTTCAAAAAAACATTTTTTTCTCCCCTGCTCCGCTTTCCCGCGGCGAAGGATTAACCGTCGCCGTCGGATTTGACAAAGGCTTTGTCAATTTAACACGCACCGCCCCCGTTTCTTTAAAACAGTATGCGTATTATGCCGCCATGATTTTAGTGGCGTACATGCTGATTACCTGGTTTTTATTCGGACGCGATCCGGCGGAAGATATTATTGTTCCCAGATTCCGCGGTCTGACCGGTTTATCCCCCTCTCTAGCAGGGTGGATTTATTCTTACGGTCACAATAAAGAAGGATGTTTGGCTGCCGCTTTGCTACAAGGCGGATTATCCGGTTTTTTAAAAATCAAATACAACGATGGTTTGCTGAAAGTCACCAAAACGCGGGAAGCGAAAAACGGCGAAGAAAAAATGTTTGAACATTATCTGACTTTCCCGCTGGTTGTTGTTGATCAATACTCTGCGAAGCTGGAACGTTTTATGATGGATTTTTCGGATTTTCTGGAACGGAAAGCCGGTGAAAAATATTTTATATCGAATACCCTCTGGGTATTTTTGGGCGGCGTTCTGGCTTTGACTTTGGCCGCGGGATTGTGTCTTTTGGCGGAAACGATCGATCTGACCCCCTTAATGGGATTTTATCTGATTTTTCTTCTTCCTGTCGGAAAACGTTTTCTTAAAGCGATCGTTATCAAAAGAATGCCTTATACTTCTTTTCTTACGATAATTTTGATCAGCCTTCATTTCAGTTCTTCCGCCTATAACGCCTTAGTTGAACACCCTGAAGCCTTAATCGCCCTTTATTTTTATTTCCTGTCCATCATCGCTCTGATTATTTATTCTTATTTGATTATCCGTCCGACATATGAAGGAATGAGAATTATAGCCCATCTGGACGGCATTAAAATGTTTTTAAAAGCCGTCGGACCGACACTGCCCAAAGAAGCCGATATCAACAAAATGGAAGCGTTGTTGCCTTACGCGCTTATGCTCGGCTTGGAAAAGGAATGGGAGACAAAAATGAAACTGGTCTTACACGGACAAGCCTATTTGCCGGATTGGTTTAACGGTCGTTTTTCTGCAAACTGTTTCAGCAGCCTGAACACCACGCTTTCCAAAGCCGGCACTCCTCCTGTTCGTTCGGGTTCAAAAGGCGGAGGATTTTCCGGCGGCGGCTTCGGCGGCGGTGGAGGCGGAGGCCGTTGATTTTGCTTTGAACCGTCGGACATCTCTGATATAAACAAAGTTTCAATTCATTTTAAAGAGGACGATTATGGCTTCCTACCAGTATATCTATGTGATGAAAAACCTGTCGAAAACCTACCCCGGCGGCAAACAGGTGCTAAACAACATCTGGCTGTCTTTCTTTCCGGGAGCAAAGATCGGCGTTTTGGGCGCGAACGGCGCGGGAAAATCCACGCTGTTAAAGATTATGGCCGGCATTGAAACCGAATTTAACGGCGAAGCCTGGGCGGCCGAAGGCGCAAGCGTCGGTTATCTGCCGCAGGAACCGCAGTTGGATCCCTCCAAAAACGTGATGGAAAACGTGATGGACGGATGCGGCGAAACACGCGACCTGCTGAAGCGGTTTGAAGAAATCTCGATGAAATTCGCCGAGGAAATGACCGACGACGAAATGAACGCGCTGATTGCCGAACAGGCGGAACTCCAGGAAAAAATCGACGCATGCAACGGCTGGGATCTGGAACGCACGATCGAAATCGCGATGGATGCTCTGCGCTGTCCGCCGGCGGACGCCGATGTAACGAAGCTGTCCGGCGGTGAAAAACGCCGTGTCGCCTTGTGCCGTCTGTTGCTGTCCAAACCCGACTTATTGTTGTTGGACGAACCGACCAACCACTTGGATGCGGAATCCGTCGCGTGGTTGCAACAGCACCTGCACGATTACCCGGGGACGGTGGTGATGGTTACGCATGACCGTTATTTCTTGGACAACGTTACGGGGTGGATTTTGGAACTCGACCGCGGCGAAGGCATTCCGTACGAAGGCAACTACTCCTCTTGGTTGGAACAGAAGGAAAAGCGTCTGGCTCAGGAAGCCAAAGAGGAATCCGCCCGCCAGCGCACGATCAAACAGGAACTGGAATGGATACGTCAAAGCCCGCGCGCCCGTCAGGCCAAAAGCAAAGCCCGTATTCAGGCGTTTGACGCTTTGGTCAACGAAGCGGATAAAGAAGCCGTTCAGAATGCTCAAATCGTCATTCCGCCCTGCCCTCGTCTGGGCGATCTGGTCATTGAAGCCAAAAACGTTTCCAAAGGCTACGGCGACCGTTTGCTGATCGATGATTTAAGCTTCAAACTCCCCCCCGGCGGCATCATCGGCGTTATCGGCCCGAACGGTGCGGGCAAAACGACTTTGATGCGGATGATCACCGGACAGGAAACGCCTGATTCCGGCGATTTCAGAATCGGCGAAACGGTGCAGTTGGG
>JAFVEJ010000108.1 GCA_017476085.1 Alphaproteobacteria bacterium | reverse complement strand
CGTTTTTATTCAAAACGGTGCAGGCCGCGTTTGATCATTTCCCGTTTGTTTTGTCGATAATGCTGCATGTTGTCGCTGTGTTTTTATTGACGTATGATTTTTCTTCCGAACAGAAATCGAATGTTGTTTCCGTTCCGATGTTTGTTGTGGATCTTTCTCAGGTTAAAGTTGCGGAAATAACGAATCTGCCGCCAAAATTAACAAAGGAAGCCTCAAAAAAAGGAACGAAGAAATCTATAAAGACATCGGCTTACAGCAAGGCCTCTTCGAGAAGCGCTTTGCCGGAAGCGCGCGGCGGCGCTAAATCGGGATCGGGCGGTAAAAAGAAATCTTCCGGCGCCATGCTGGAAAGTGATTTAAGCAAAATGTTGAAAAGCGTAACAACTGCTTCGAAAAAGCCGGAGGCGTCTTCTGATGTTCAAATGGTCAATTCAATTAAGAACTCTGGCGGTGAAATAGGCGGCAGCGCTACGGAGGATCCGTTTAAAACGCTGCTGGCCTCGGTTGACGGAATTAAAAACGGCATGGGATATGCCGATGCGCAGACCGAAGCTGAAGTCGATCCCGATGAGGTTGTTACGGAAGGTATAGAAGGCGGACAGGGCGGCAGTTATATGCAGGAATTGTCCGTTTCCGAAAAGGATATGATCGGCATTAAGCTGAGGGAATGTTGGAATTTGGATGCCGGCGTGCGCGGCGCGCAGAATATGCTGATTGAAATTCGAGTGTTTCTGAACAAAGACGGAATGGTGACGGATGCCAAAATCCTTAATAAAACGAGATACAATAAAGATACGGCCTTTCGTTCCGTGGCGGAAAGCGCCAGACGCGCAGTCTATATCTGCGATAAAAAGGAAGAAGACTCTCCGTTCAGAGTTTTTCCTAAAAATTATCAGGAAGCTTATGATACATGGAAAACGCTTCTTCTCAGGTTCAACCCGTTTGACGGCGGAGTAATTTAATGATTAAGAGAATACTTTTTACGGCCTTTTTTGTGTTTTTATGTGTTGTCGGTACGGCAAAAGCCGAGCTGAGCATTGATATTACCGGAGCGCGTTCCGAGCCGATGGCTGTCGGTCTGCCTTCTTTTTCAATCAGCGGCGTCAACAAAGGCAAAGCTCAGGAAATGGCTGAAAAAATCAAACGGGTGATAGAAGGGGACTTGAGCAGTTCGGGATTGTTCAGAATTTTAAATCCTTTGTCTTATTTGCAGTCGTTTAAAGGAATAGAGGATGCTCCCGCTTTTGTCGATTGGCAGGCTATTTCCGCCGAAGCTTTAATTCAAGGACATGTTGATTATTTAAGTAAGAAGCAAATTCGGGTTTCCGTCAGACTGTGGGATACTTATGCCGCGCAGGAAATGTATTCCGCTACTCTTGAAGCGGATGAAAACGGTTGGCGCCGTTCCGCGCATATGATTGCCGATGCCGTTTATAAACGCATTACGGGAGAAGACGGTTATTTTGATACGCGGATTGTCTATATTGCGGAAACGGGGCCCGCTTTGAACAGGATTAAACGACTGGCGATTATGGATCAGGACGGAGAAAATCATCAGTTTTTGACAAACGGTCTGAATCTTGTTTTAACGCCGCGTTTTTCACCGAATATGCAGCAGATTACTTATATGTCTTACTATAAAGACACTCCCCGCGTTTATTTGTTCGACATTGAAACGGGCAAACAACAAGTGGTCGGTGATTTTCCCGGCATGACATTTGCGCCGCGTTTTTCGCCGGACGGTCATAAATTGATTATGTCAATGGCGGAAAACGGCAAGACGGATATTTTTGAAATGAATCTGGATACGCGTGTGACCAGGCAATTAACGCGATCTTCGGCAATAGATACGTCTCCGAGTTATTCTCCGGACGGCAAAAGGATCGTTTTCAATTCGGACCGCAGCGGGGCGCAGCAGCTGTATGTGATGGATTCAAACGGAAAAAACGTCAGGCGTATCAGCTTCGGCAACGGTCGGTATGCGACGCCGGTGTGGTCGCCGCGCGGAGACTATATCGCTTTTACCAAAATGGCCGGCGGCAAATTTTATATCGGCGTGATGTTTCCCGACGGACGCGGAGAACGGTTGGTCGCGGAAGGGTATTTGGTTGAAGCGCCGACGTGGTCTCCGAACGGACGCATTTTAATGTATTTCCGTCAGGATCCGCCGGATAAAAAGGGAATTCCGGGCGCGACGAAAATCTATGCCGTTGATATCACGGGATATAATGAACGCCGTTTGATTACGCCGGTGGACGCAAGCGATCCGGCTTGGTCGCCTCTTTTGTCCAATCGATAAAAAAGATGAAATAAAGGTTGCATAAAACGAAAAATTTGCTTAAATTCACTTAGAAGTTTTGATCGTTTTTATTTTAGGAGTAAGTTCATGAAAAAACGTTTGTTCGCTGTTTTGGCCGCTGTTGCTTTGATCTCCGGTTGTGCTTCCACATCAGGTGACAATGAAATTGACGATGCCGATGCGCAGGAAGCCGCTCAGCAGGCTGAAGAACAAAGCGAAGCTTTTGTTCAGAACGCAAAAGACCGTGTTTTCTTCGGTTTTGACAAATCCAATCTGTCTGCCGAAGCTGTCAGAGTGTTGAAAGTTCAGGCTGAATACCTGAAAGCCAATCCGGAAAAACAGATTGTGATTGAAGGCCATGCCGATGATCGCGGCACACGCGAATACAACTTGGCTTTAGGCGAACGCCGTGCCGTAGCGGTAAAGAATTATTTGATCTCCCGCGGTGTCGATGCAGACCGTATTCGGGTGATTTCTTATGGCAAGGAACGTCCGGCTGTTGTCGGTGCCAATGAAGCGGCTTGGTCTCAGAACCGTCGTGCCGTGACGCTGGTTAAAGACTAATTATCAGCTTATCCGATAAAGAAAAGCACCCTATAGTGAGGGTGCTTTTTTTTATGAACAATAAGGAGAAATCGTGATGAATAAAAAAGTGTTGGCTGCTTTAGGGGTTTTGTTGATGCTTTCGGGATGTTCCAATAACGCGGTTAAATGTGAAGGCTTTAAAGAAGAATTTCGCCATGATGAAGTTCTTTTTTCCACTGGAAAAGCGGATTTAACGCCCGAAGGCAAAAAGGTTTTGGATAAACAAATCGCATGGCTGAAAAAAAATCCTCAAAAGAAAATTATTATCCAGGGCTATACGGATCCGCGCGGAACAGAAGCGTATAATATGAAATTAGGTGAAAAACGCGCCGAAGCCGTGAAAAAATACATTACAAACGCCGGCATTAATCCTGATCGCGTTTCCGTTGTGTCTTTAGGCGAAACCGAATTGGCTACGACACAGAACACACCGAAAGGCTGGGCGGAAGACCGTCGTACGGTAACCGTGATTGTGACAGACTGATTTAAAAAAATATTAGCATAATCGGAAAAGAGTGCTTTATAATAAAGCACTCTTTTAATTATTTATGGAACCGTGATATGAGCAGGTTTTTTTGTTTTTCTTTGGGGGTTTTAATTTTTGCCGGTCCCGTTTATGCGGCTACGGTTAATATCGGTGAATTGGCAGATCGGGTAGATCGGATAGAGGACGCGTTAAAAGGGGTTCAGAAAAAATTGTCCAACAACTATGTCGGCAGTTCTAAGCGGCCCGCGGCAGATAACGTTTCCGAGGACAAACTGGATTCTATGCTGATGCAGCTGCAGGAAACGGAACAGACGTTGCGTCAATTGACCGGAGAAATTGAAACGGTTCGTTTTAAACAGGAAGAACTGCAAAACCGTCTGGACAGGATCAGTGCGGATATGGGGATTCGTTTCTCTGAAATGGAAAAGAAAATGCAGGCGGCAGACGCTAAATTGAAAAAGATCGAAGATGAAAAATCTGCGGCCGAAAAAGCTAAAAAAGAAAGTGAAAAAAAGAAAAAGGAACAAGAAGCGGCTGCGGCTAAGGCGGCAAAAAATAAAGAAAACGAATTAAAAGGAAAATATGGCAAAAAATCGGCAAAAGAACTGTATGATCAGGCGTTCGCTTCAATTAAAAAACAGGATTACAAAACCGCGCAAACCGAATTTGAAGCCTTTTTAACGCTTTATCCGAAGAACGCATTGGCGGGCAACGCGCAGTATTGGTTGGGCGAATCTTTCTTTGCCCGTTCGATGTATTCCAAAGCGGCTGTCGCTTTTGCCGAAGGGTTTCAAAATTATCGAAACAGTCAGAAAGCGCCGGATAACTTGTTTAAGCTGGGCGTGACAATGTCTAAACTGAATAAAAAAGACGAAGCCTGCATTGCGTTTAAAAACTTTGCAAAAGAGTATCCCAAAGTTTCCGAGTCAATGAAAAAACGCCTTGAAACGGAAGTGCAGAAACTTTCATGTCCGTAGAGCAAACGCAGGCTGTTTTTCGCAGGGCGGCAGCAGCATTCGGATTGTCAGACAAAGATAAAATCGCGGTTGCCGTTTCGGGTGGTGCGGACAGTACGGCGCTCTGTTTGCTGACCCATCAGTTTGTGACGGAAAACGGCGGACAAATGATTGCTTTAATCGTCGATCACGGCTTGCGTTCGTGTTCGGCACCACAGGCTCTGTTAACAGCGGAACGTTTGAAAGAAAAAGGAATTCGGTACCGCCTTTTAAAATGGGAGGGGGAAAAGCCGCTTCACGGCATTGAACAGGCGGCGCGCGAAGCCCGTTATCGGTTGTTGGCGCAAGCGTGCAAGGAAGAAAACTGTTCCGTTCTTTTATTGGG
>JAFVEJ010000107.1 GCA_017476085.1 Alphaproteobacteria bacterium | reverse complement strand
TACGGGACGCGACGGCGGGCAGGAAGTGCCGCATTTGCACGTTCATATTCTGGCGTGCAAAAAATTAGCTTTTTAGAAAAAAACTCCCCTTGAAAAAGGGGAGTTTTTAATATGAAAAACAATCGCGTTATTGCTTTTCAAAAACGCTTTTCGGCTGTTGGCAAATCGGGCAAACATAGTCTTCCGGCAATTTTTCAAACGGAATATCGCCGTCATAAACATAACCGCAAACAGAGCAAACCCATTTTTCGGCAGTCAGCTTGACAGCCGGTTTTTCTTCGACTTTTTCAAATTCTTCCGGCCCGACGCCGCAGACGGGACAGACGTAATCCGCCGGCAATTCATCGCCTTCGTATTCATAACCGCAAACTTTGCATACCCATTTTGTCATCTTTTTTCCTCCTGTTTCGTTTGTGATTGAGCATTTTCCGGATTTGAAAGCTTCCATGACTTTCGGCTTCCATGTTTCCTGATAAGTTGTATAGCTTAACGCTTTTGTATCGCCGTCAACGGCTTCGATAATATCGCAGAAAAACAACGTATGCGTTGAAAGTTCTTTGACTTCAGTGACGCGACAGCGCAGATAAGCCGCCGCATGGTCTAAAACCGGCAGACCGTTCATAAAATGATGCGGCACTTTTTCCCATTTTTCGGCTGCCCGGCAGGATTGAAAGCCGAAATTGGCAATGATGAATGGATCCGTTGTTTCGGATAAAACGGACAGTGTGAATTCTTTTGTTTCTCGGATACATTCATTTGTTTTGGTGCATTTATTGCAAGAAATCACCAAAGCCGGCGGTTCAATCGTTGTCTGCATAACCGCATCAACAACACAGCCGCCGAATTTTTCCCCGTTTTTAACGCCGATGACGTAAAGGCCGTAAGTTAATTTAAAAAAAGCTTTTGTATCCATAATATCCTCTGGATGAAGAAAGAGTTCAGGCTAAAATTCCAATCGTATTTTCAACAAAACGGCGTCTGTACGCAAGTCGGATTTTTCATTAAACTTTTTGATGTCTTTGGAAGATTGGATGTGTTTGTATTCCAAGCCTAAATTGATAATGCCGATACCGTATTCCACGCCAAGCATTCCTTGATAAACAGGCGTTGTTTTGCTTTTGACGGAGGCATATCCGGCTCCTGCGCCCGCATAGAGGCCGATTACCGGAATACGGGCGAAGGCATTTACGAAAGCGGCGTCTGTCGTCATATGGCGGTCTGCTTTTTTCATCTTAGTCCTGTTGTGCAATCCTTCGATTTCAACGCGTACGATCGGGAAAGCATATCCGACGGATGCGGATAACAGTGAGGAATTATCATATTTAAAATCAGCGTTTCCGAATGTTGTTTTACTGTCGTTATTATAGCTCCATCCGAAACCGCCGGAAACATACATACCGGCCTGAGCCGTTGACGTTAAAAGTAAAAAAGCCAGGATTAAAAAAATTTTTTTCATGAAAAACACTCCGTTTTATAAAAGACGTTTTTCAGTTTAATCCCAAAACATCAGACATTGTATATAAATTTTTGGCTTTTCCCTGTCCCCATAAAGCGGCGCGGATGGCCCCGTCCGCAAATATTTCCCGGGAGGACGCTTTATGAGTCAATTCGATGCGTTCGCCCAATCCGGCAAAAACAACCGTGTGATCACCGACTACGTCTCCGCCGCGCAAAGCCGCAAAGCCGATTTCTCCCGTCGGACGGACGCCCGTATTGCCATGATGTTCATAACGGGCTGTGTCATTTAAAGTTGTCTGCCGTCCTTCGGCGGCGGCTTTTCCCAAACCTAACGCCGTTCCGGAAGGAGCGTCCGCTTTGTTGCGGTGATGCATTTCAACGATTTCAATATCATAAGACGGATCCAAAATTGCGGCGGCTTTTTTGACTAAGGAAAACAACAAATTGACGCCGACGCTCATATTCGGGGAAGCGATAATCACCGTTTTTTCAGCGCATTTTTTCAGAAAATCCATTTGTTCCGCCGTCAATCCCGTCGTGCCGGTGACTAAAATTTTACCCGTTTCGGCGGCGATTTTCGCATGTTCGATCGTTGCGGCGGGCGCGGTGAAGTCAATTACGGCATCACTGGCTTCAAACAGTTCAAACGGATAAGCCGTCACGGTTAAATTCAACGGCCGCACACCGATGATTTCACCGATATCACGGCCGATAAAGCCGCTTTCCCGACGTTCCGAACCGCCGGATAATTCACATTCTTTGTTTGTTAAAATGCGGTTGAGCAGCATTTTGCCCATTCTGCCCGCACATCCTGTCACACCTATTTTCATGTTCGGTACTTTCCATAAAAAAAATTCACTATTTTATCGTAAAATAAAGTAAAGCATGTTCCAACAAATAAAAGTCAGAAAATGATATTTTAATTGACATCCTTATAAAAATTTTTATATACCGGCCAATAATTGGGAGGCATTGATTCTATGTTGTCAATTAAAACGGATACATCGGAAACGGATAAGGGAAAAAATCAGGAATCGATTAAACTGATAAACGATTACCTGAAAACGGTTATTCGTGAAACGAAAAACTTTAAATCTGACAGAAAAGTGCGTTATGACGCTTTGGCTGTTCTTGATGAAATGAAAGCGGAGGGAAAATTAAAACAGATTAATCCGGAAGATATCGAACAGACTCAAAACAGAATCCGAGAAAAGAAAAATGAGCATGGGGTGCGCTCATGGCTGAATTATCATAATCGGGGACTTGTTCAGGATTACGTTCATGATACGGTGGATCTTTTGTCTGATAAAACGGTTCCATTCGAAGAAAAAGTCGCAACATCCGCAAAAGTTTTATTGGGAATCGGCATTGCTTCCGTCGCAACGGGCGGCGTGGCTCAGGCGATTTTGGGCGAAGCCAATTATGACAAGTTTATGGGCGCGTCCGACGAAAGACTGATTTCTGATTTTATGATGGGCAATGATCACTACCAGTCGTTGGTTCCTGTGGTCGCCGGCGTGGCGGCTGCCGCGATGACGGCTAAGATCGGCGTATCCGTCATTACAAAACCCAAATCACAGGAAGAGGCTAAGAAATTTGAGGAATATATTGATATTAAACATTCTCAAATTGCTTTGAAACAGTTGAAAAAATTTTTGAAAGCGGAACCGGCGGTTTCGAATGAAAAAAGCAGCTTGAATAAAAAGAGTGTTTTATCTCAAGCTGTTTTGAAAAAGAATACTCTTTCATATTAAAGGAAATGAAAAAGAAAAAACGGAGCAACGTAAAAAGTTGTTCCGTTTTTTTATGCGCTTATTTCAGCAAGTCTTTGATTTTTTCAAAAAATCCGTTGGATTCCGGACTGCTTTCTTTGCTTTCTTCTTCAAATTGTTTCAGCAGTTCTTTTTGTTTTGCCGTCAGTTTTGTCGGCGTTTCGACTTTGAACCGCACGAACAAATCGCCCAACCCTTTGCTTTGCAGAACGGACATACCTTTCTTGCGTAAGCGGACTTCGTCGCCGGATTGCGTTCCCGCGCTGATCGTGACTTTTTCTTTTGTGCCGTCGATGCAGGGGATTTCAATCGTTCCGCCCAAAGCCGCCGTAACCATAGAAACGGGAATGTCGCAATACAAATCCGTCGCTTCCCGTTTAAACAAAGCGTGCGGTTTGACGTGTACGAAAATATATAAATCGCCGTTCGGGCCGCCGTTCAAACCGGCTTCGCCCTGTCCGGCCAACCGCATCCTGTTTTCGGAATCAATGCCGGCCGGAATATTGACTTCCAACACTTTCTTTTGAGAAACTTTGCCGGTTCCTTTGCATTTTTTGCAAGGATTTTTAATGACTTTTCCTGTGCCGTGACAAGTCGGGCACATCCTTTCTTCAATGAAAAAGCCGGATTGCCGACGCACGCGTCCCGAACCGTGACACATGTCGCAGGTTTCCGCTTTCGATCCTTTTTCGGCGCCTGTTCCGTCGCATTCATCACAGCGAACGGCTGTTTGAATTTCAATTTCTTTTTTCAGGCCGGTATAGGCTTCTTCCAAAGAAATTTCCAAATCATAGCGAATATCCGCGCCACGCTGTCCCTGCTGGGAAGTTCTTCCCCGTCCGGCGGCCGCTCCCATAAATTCGCTGAAAATATCGTCAAAGATACCGCCAAAGCCGCTTGCGCTGCCAAATCCGAAATTGAATCCGCCGAATCCGCCTCCGAACCCGCCGGTTCCGCCGCCCTGAGCAAACGCCGCATGACCGTATTGATCATAAGCGGCGCGTTTCTGGCCGTCTTTCAGGACTTCATAAGCTTCGGTTACTTCTTTGAATTTCAGTTCGGCCTCTTTATCTCCGGGGTTGCGGTCGGGGTGGTATTTCATTGCCAAAGAACGGTATGCTTTTTTAATTTCAACGTCTGAAGCTTCTTTGGTGACGCCCAAAAGCTCATAATAATCCTGTTTAGCCATATTCGTAAAAGCCTTATCCTAAGTATGCAAAAACCGTCCGGAGGGGAATTTTTCCTCTCCGAACGGTTATATATCAGAAAAGATTAGTCTTTTTTGACTTCTTCAAAATCAGCATCAACAACGCCTTCATCAGGTTTTGCTTCGGCGGAAGCCGATGCATCAGCTTCCGGCTGCGGTCCGGCGGAAGCGCCGGCCTGCTGCGCTTTATACAACGCCTCGCCGATCTTCATGGAAGACTGCATCAACGCTTCGGATTTCGCATTGATCGTCGCGACATCGCCTGATTCCAGAACGTCCTGCAACGCTTTAATATCAGCTTCGACTTTTTCTTTGTCGGAAGCGGAAACTTTATCGCCTAAGTCCTTGAGGTTCTTTTCCGTTGTGTGAATCAATGTTTCAGCTTTATTTTTCGCTTCGACGGCTTCTTTTTTCTTTTTATCTTCGGAAGCATGAGCCTCGGCATCTTTGACCATTTTGTCAATATCGGCTTCGCTCAATCCGCCGGAAGACTGAATCCGGATTGTCTGTTCTTTACCTGTCGCTTTGTCTTTGGCGGAAACGTTCACAATGCCGGTTGCGTCGATATCAAAAGTGAATTCGATCTGCGGCATAACGCGCGGCGCGGCCGGAATGCCCACTAAATCGAATTGACCGAGCAGTTTATTATCCGCCGTCATTTCGCGTTCGCCCTGGAACACGCGGATTGTCACGGCCGTTTGTCCGTCTTCAGCGGTTGAGAAGACTTGAGATTTACGCGTCGGAATCGTTGTGTTGCGGTCAATTAAACGGGTGAACACGCCGCCAAGCGTTTCAATACCCAAAGATAACGGCGTAACGTCCAGCAGCAGAACGTCTTTCACGTCGCCTTTCAAAACGCCGCCCTGAATCGCCGCGCCCAAAGCGACGACTTCATCGGGGTTTACACCTTTGTGCGGTTCACGGCCAAAGAATTCTTTGACGATTTCCTGAACTTTGGGCATACGGGTCATACCGCCGACCAAGATGACTTCGTCAATGTCGGAAGCTTTCAAGCCGGCGTCTTTTAACGCTTTTTCGCACGGAACTTTGGTGCGTTCCAACAAATCTTCAACCAGAGATTCCATTTTCGCGCGCGTCAGCTTGACGTTTAAATGCTTCGGTCCGCTCGCGTCCGCCGTAATGAACGGCAGGTTGATTTCCGTCTGCTGTGCGGAAGACAGTTCAATCTTGGCTTTTTCGGCGCCTTCTTTCAGACGCCGCAGAGCCAGTTTGTCCTGACGCAGGTCAATGCCTTGCTCTTTCTGGAATTCATCGGCCAGATAATTGATGATGCGCGCATCAAAGTCTTCACCGCCCAGGAATGTATCGCCGTTTGTGGATTTTACTTCAAAAACGCCGTCGCCGATTTCCAGAATGGACACATCGAACGTGCCGCCGCCCAAGTCGTAAACCACAATCGTACCGCTGGCTTTTTTATCCAAACCGTAAGCCAAAGCTGCCGCCGTCGGTTCGTTGATGATGCGCAGAACTTCCAAACCGGCGATTTTTCCCGCGTCTTTCGTCGCCTGACGCTGAGAGTCGTCAAAGTAAGCCGGAACCGTGATGACAGCCTGCGTAACGGGTTCGCCCAAATAAGCTTCGGCGTCTTCTTTTAATTTCTGCAGAATAAAAGCGGAAACCTGACTGGGAGCGTATTTTTTATCGTGCGCTTCTACCCAGGCATCGCCGTTTTCGCCGGAAATAATATGATACGGCACTAACGTTTTGGCTTTTTCAACCTGCTTATCCGTAAAACGACGACCGATCAGGCGCTTAATTGCAAAAAACGTTCCTTCCGGATTGGTAACAGCTTGGCGTTTGGCCGACTGTCCGACCAGCCTTTCTCCGTTTTGCGTAAATGCGACCATTGACGGAGTTGTGCGGGCGCCTTCTGCGTTTTCGATCACGCGGGCGTCTTTACCGTCCATAATGGCGAAACAAGAATTTGTTGTTCCTAAGTCAATTCCTATAACTTTTCCCATAAAAAAGACCTCTTTTCGTTTTAAATTTTGCCGGTTCCGGCTTTTTGTCGCTGTCTATATAGGCGCGTTGTTCCGTTTTCGCAAGCGGCGAAAACAATTTTTTTACAAAAAATTTTTTAAGGGACTTTTTTATCGGCATCGGGTATGATGCTTTAGAATGTTTTTTATGTGCGGGATGCCGGAAATGAAAGAAAAAATTCGTCAGACAATCCAAAGTGTTAAAGAAAAAATATCAAAGGAATATTTTCCTTCGGCAAAAACGCGGGTCGTGCGGCTTTATGATGCGGGACGCGTTTTTTTTAAAAAAGGGAAAGAGCGTTTGCCCGAATGGAAAAACAAGGCGGCTGCTTTTGTTTTGAAATGGTGGCATCTGGCGGTAGGCGCTCTGTTCGCCTTTTTGGTGCTGTATTATCCGACGGGAGCTTTTTTGACGCATCATATTGATGTTAATCCGGATTTTTCTTCTTCTCGTTCGGATGATCCTGCGCTGCCGGGGACAATGTCCGCTTTAATCGGGCGGGAAATCACAACTCATACGTTTACGCCGAATAAACCTTTTTTTTATCCGGCCGCCGTATTGGATGACATGCCCGCTTTTCAGACAGGGATAATGACGGGTATCCTAAACACTGTTCGTATTTTAAGTGTTGTTAACGCGCAGTCGGAAATGCTGACGGATGCGGCGGAACGTCTGACGTATCCGGTGGATATATGGCATATCGAAAATTGGAAGCCGGCCGTTTCCTCCGTTAAAAAATACAAAAAAGCACAAAATTTGTTGTCGGCGTATCAAAAAAATGCAACGGAAGGGAAGGAAGCATACAATCGTTCTGCGGAGGCTATGCGTTCCATTGTGGAACAAATAATACAGGATACGGAATATATGACGGATCTTTTGGATTCCACCGTGCGTTCCGGCGCTAAAAAAGTATGGTATCTTAAGGCGGATGACCGGTTTTATGCGGTTAAAGGATGGGCGTATGTTTATCTTTTGGTTCTGCGCGATTTGAAAAAGGATTTTGCGGATGTATTCGCCAATGAAAAGTTGGAACAATATCGTCGCAATGCGGAATCGTTTTTGCGGCAGGCGGTTCTTTTGCGTCCCGTTTTCGTCGCGAACGGTTCGCCGGAATCTCAAATGGTGCCGAATCATTTGCTGAACGTTGGATTTTATTTATCCAGAGCCGTTTTGGAACTGAAAGAATTGGAAAATACAATGCAGGACGAAAATGAATAAAAAGGCGCTTTATCTTCTGATTGCCGTTGTTTTTTTCTTTGTTGCGGCGGGAATCGGTTATTATCTGTATTTCAGAAACGATTTGCCGGATGTTCGGGAAACAGAAGGAAGCTTGTTTGTTTCGGCGGCAAAAACGGATCAGCTTCAGCGGTATTTCAAAAAAATCGGTTATGATATGCTGCCTCATCTGAAGGAAAAAAAGCCGTTGCCTCGTCTTTTCGTTCAATCTGTCCCGAAAGATTTTAACAAAGAAAAATATGATGATGTTCGTCCGGCGCTGTTTTTTGAAATGATGACGCCGATTATTTTAAAAGCAAACGAAGCGTTGGCATCGGAACGTGAGCAAGTGCTTTCGCTGCGCAAAGAATTTGATGAAAACGGTGATTTGACCCCCGAATCCATGGAAGAATTAAATAAATGGATTACACGCTACGATGTTAAGCCTTCGGATGACATAGATACTTTGTTCAACATCTTAATTCCCCGCGTGGACGGTGTGACGCCGACTTTGCTGCTGACAATGGCCGCGGAGGATTCAGGTTTCGGAACCAGCCGTTATGCGCGGGAATACAATGCGGTTTTTAATCAAAGGGATTGGAACGGCAACGGGGCGATTCCGGATGAAAAGCAAAAAGAAGGTCCGCAATACCGCATTAAAATATTTCCGTCCCTGTATGAGGCGGTTGTAAGTCAAATTCATTACCTGAATACAAACGGCTATTTTGAAAATTACAGAATGGCACGGGCAAAATACAGGCGGTCTCATAATTTGATGCGGGGGTATTCTGTAGCTCATTTATTAATAAATTTCCCCTATCGTCCGATGAAATATCCTGATATTATCAAACACTTAATATTGCAGTATGAAATAACGCCGTTGGATTCACAAATTTTGGAACCTGTGAAAACGACGACAGAATAATTTTTTAGGACGATTGATGTCAGCAAAAGTTATTTTAAAAAAAAATCCGGATCGTTCGGCGGAAATTTCTTTTTCCGGAGTATGGAAGTTAAATGCGCCCGCAGAAAATAATGCGGCGGTTTTCGCGGCATTCAAAAATCCTGATTTTGATCGCCTGCTGCTGAATGGTCGGGATATTGCGCAATGGGACAGTCGATTAACGGCGTTTGTAGTTCATCTTGCCGGAATATGCAAAGAGAAAAATATTTCCTATTATTTTAAGGATTTCCCGCAGGGCGCAGAGGCACAGGTCGTTTTGGCTCTTGCTGTTCCGGAACATACGGATCCTGTTCAAACGGTTTATCAGGAATCCTTTTTAACAGTTTTGGGAAATGTTGTTTTACGGTTTTGGGAAAAAACAAAAAGCGTAAGTCGTTTTTCCCGTCAAATATATGAATCGTTTAAACGTCTTGTGTCCCGCCGTGCGGTCGTGCGTAGAAAAGATATTTGGCTTGAAATGCAGCATGCCGGAGCTGAAGCGTTCGGAATAGTTTCTTTGATTTGTTTTCTGGTCGGACTGATTTTGGCTTTTGTCGGTTCCATTCAATTAAAATTGTTCGGCGCCCAAATCTATGTGTCAAGCCTTGTTGCCATTGCCGTTACACGTGTGATGGGCGCTATTATGAGCGGCGTGATTATGGCCGGTCGGACCGGGGCGTCTTATGCGGCGACGTTGGGATCAATGCAGGTGAACGAAGAAGTTGATGCGTTGAAAACGATGGGGATTTCTCCGTTTGAGTTTCTGGTGCTGCCTCGCGTGTTGGCTTTGTCTTTGATGATGCCGTTATTGGTTGTTTATGCGGATTTGATGGGGATATTGGGCGGCGCTTTTGTCGGGCTTTTTATGTTGGGATTGTCGCCGGAAGACTATATCCGTATGACGATGAAAGCGTTATTGATGCGCAATATTATCATCGGCATTGTTCATGGCGCCGTTTACGGTGTGATTATTGCTGTTTGCGGATGCTATCAGGGAATTAATTGCGGTCGGAACGCTTCTGCCGTCGGAACGGCAACAACTTCCGCCGTGGTCTATTCAATCGTCTGGATGACGATCGCGACGGCTTTTCTGACGTTTATTTTCAGCGTATGCGGAGTGTAAAATGACGGAAGCTTTTTTGGAAATTTCCGATTTTACGGTCGCGTATGATGAAAATGTCATTATGCATGATGTCAGCTTTACCGTGAATAAAGAAGACGTTTTTATCATTATGGGCGGCAGCGGCTGTGGCAAAAGTACGCTTTTATCCGTTTTAACGGGTTTAAAACAACCGGCAAAAGGAACGGAAACATTTGCCGGAAAGCCTTTTTGGGGAAAAGGCGCAACAAAAGAAAATCGGGACGCTTTGATGCGAAAAGCCGGGATTCTATATCAAAGCGGCGCTTTATGGTCGTCTATGACGTTGGCGGAAAATGTAGCGTTGCCTCTGGAGCAGTACACCGATTTATCGACTGAGGAAATAGAAGAAATTGTCGCTTTAAAGCTGGATTTGGTCGGTTTGGGCGGATTCCAAAATTATTATCCGGCGGAAATCAGCGGCGGTATGAAAAAACGGGCGGGTTTGGCACGGGCACTGGCTTTGGATCCCGAAATCGTTTTTTTTGACGAACCGTCGGCAGGATTGGATCCGATCAGTTCTAAAAATCTGGACGATTTGATTTTACAGGTTAAAGATAATCTGCATACGACGATCGTTATGGTTACGCATGAGCTTCCTTCAATTTTTGCGGTCGGCACGAATTCGATTTATCTGGACGCATCATCGAAAACGATTATTGCCCGAGGCGATCCGAAAGAATTATTAAAAAATCCGCCGAACGAAACATTGAAGCATTTCTTAACTCGCGGAGAAAAATAAGGAAAACGGTATGGTTCAAAAACAAGCAAATCCCAAATTAATCGGTTCTTTTATTTTAGCGGCTTTTTTTATTTTTATCGCTGTTTTTTTTATGATAAACAAAAACCGTTTTTTTTCACATTCAATCAAGTATGTTCTGTATTTTCAGGGATCCATTAAAGGGTTAAATGTCGGGTCTCCGGTTGTTTTGAACGGCGTTCCGATCGGTCGGGTGATCGGCATTTCTCTGATTACGAACATGCAAACAATGGAGCTTCAGACGCCTGTTTACATTGAAACGAATCAGAATAGTTTTATTGTGACGAACACTCACGGTCGATCGAAAGAGGATATTCAGGAATTTACGGATAAATTGATCGCCAAAGGATTGCGGGCAAAACTGGAAAGTCAAAGCTTGCTGACCGGACAAATGATGGTGGCAATGGGTTTTTATCCCGATACGCCGGTTGTTTTGCAGAAAAAGCAGTCTAAAATTCTTGAAATTCCGACATTGCCCTCTACCAGTCAGGAAGTACTGAAAACATTTCAAAAATTGCCGCTGCAGGAAACATTCGCAAATTTGAATCGGGTTTTGACCGAAACAATGCGCTTGGTTCAAACGGTCAATTCCGATTCTCCGAAAGTGATGAAGAATATAGTCGAAATTTCTTCAAATTTGGCCGATGTTTCCGAAAAAGCGGAAAAAGCGTTAAATTCATTTAATGAAGATTCAAGAACAATGATGGATTTAAATAAAATGCTGCGCGATTTCAGTTCGGCAGCTCAATCTTTACGGAACTGGGCGGATTATCTGGAACGCCATCCCGAAGCGTTGTTAAGAGGAAAAGGGGGTATTCGATGAAAAAATTTTTCGGTTTAACAGTAATTCTTTCTCTGTTGACAAGCGCTTGCGGTTTTTCAAGGCCGTCAACGTTTTATGTTTTGGATAGCAATGATCTGCCGGAACAAAGCATAACGCTGGCCGATGCGAATAAAATGCTGATCGGGATTGAACCGGTTTTTCTTCCGACGTATTTGGATAAGCCGCAAATTATTATCCGCCAACCGGATTCGGTAACTTTAACGGCTTCGGAATTTAACCGTTGGGCCGAGTTGTTGTCCGATGTCTTTCCGCGTGTTTTGGCGGATGCCATTTCCAAAAATATGGGATATCCGGCCGCTAAACAGATCAATCTGAACAGAGATTTGTTCCCTTATCGTTTATATGTTGAAATTTTACGGTTTGATGCCGCTTTCGGAAAAGACGCTTTATTGGATACATGGTGGACAATTATGACAAACTCTGGCAATGTTGTATACAGAACGCGTTCGGTTTTGATTGAACCGACCGGGGATGATTATGACAGCGTCGTTCAATCCGAACAAAAGCTGCTGCAAAAATTGGGGCAGGTCATTGCCGAGTATGCGAAAAAAAATTTGGAAAAAGGAAAAAATAAATGACGGGATTAAAACAAGGATTTGAACAGTCCGTTCCTGTTTGCAAAGCAGATGAGTTAAAACAAAATTTAAACCCGCCGTTTGAAATAGTCGGCGACGAAAACACGCAACTTCGCATTACGGCGATGATTAATCAGATCGTTGAATCCGATACGGGGCGCCAAACGTTGGAGATTGCCAGCAAAGCCGGATATAAACTTGGCATGGAATTCGGGTTCGGCTGTAACGGCGGATGCAATAAGGAAAAGAAAAATATTGTTTTAAATCCGGTCAGTCGGGACGATGTGCTGGTTGGCGTTTTGATTCATGAATGCCGCCATGCCGGTCAGTTTGAACGCGGCGAATACGATGCCAGCGATGATAAAAGGCCGCGCAACGAAACGATTAAAACGAATGTGATGCGTACCCGCGCGGTTGAAGCCGATGCCCAGGCAACGGCAATTCAGGTTTTGGGTGAAATGATGGAAAAGGGCAACGAACAGCCTTTGTTTGCTTTTTGCCGTCAGCCGGACAATCAAGCGATCGGCAAGGCTTTTGAACGCGCTTTATATGAAGAAAATGCTTTGGAAAACGGGAAAGCCCGGACGGCGGCTTTTTTGGCGTGGTATGAAAATGAACCGGTCAAAAAAGCTTATGATGAGGCTTATCAGGTCGAAATGATGACAAGACGCGAAGCGCGCGGCGACAATAGAACGGATACATACGCTGTTTCTCAGCCGGCCGCAAAAATAGTGAAAGATTTGTGTTTAAACAATGACGGCAGCTGCTATTTTTCGGAAGATCCCAAGGTATTGGAAAGCGGGCATTATGTTACAGTTCATAGGGAAACGGCCGAAAAAATCGGCGCATTGATCAGTCGGGCTCCGGCGGCAAAGAAAAGCGCGGAAAACATTCCGCCGTTTCATCAGTCCGTTCGGGACACTTTATCCGTGAAAATGATGCGGACGGTATTGGCAAAAAAGGAACGTTGAAAAAAAAGCCTCTGTTCAAGAGGCTTTTTTTTCAGGCTGCTTATTTTAAGCAAATATGTTTTGCAGCGTCTTCGTCAGAGGACAATCGGCGCAATGTTTCGCAGTATTCGCACCACTCATCCATAGCGTTGGTTAATAACTGCTCAATAAAATCATTTAATCCGACACCTGTTTCGTCGGCCTGTTTTTCCAAAAAAGAGTAAAGCGGCGCGTCTATTTTTAAAGAAAGTTTCTTTTGAGCAGGAAATGCGGCTGTCATAACATTTGTCCTTGAATTAACTCGGTTTTAAGTTCTTCAGACCTATGGTTTAATTCTGTTCTAAGTTTGTTAACAAATAGTAACTCCATATCAGAAGATGACCAAAAAGACAAAAAAAACGGACAAAAAGCGCAGACAATCCGCCGAGTCGGAAAAAAAACCGAAAGATCGGGAAAAGAATCGGATTTTAAAAGGAATCGGAAACTTTTTTCCGTTTTGGATGCGTCCGTATCTGCTTAGAATCGGAGCGGGTATTGTCGGAACGTTTTTTTTATATATCGGTTATTGCGCCGCAACGCTGCCGGATATTGAAAAAGCGATTAAAGCATCACGGGCGCCGCAGATTACAATTCTGGCTTCTGACGGAGAAGAAATCGCTTCTTACGGTTCGCAGCATGGCCGTCCGATTGAATTAAAACGGCTTCCGGCTTATGTGCCGCAGGCTGTGATAGCGACCGAAGACAGGCGTTTTTATTCTCATTTCGGCGTGGATTTTCGTTCCGTTCTTCGGGCGGTTACGGTCAATTTGATAAAACGGCGCAAAGCGCAGGGAGCCAGCACGCTGACACAGCAAGTGGCAAAAAACTTATTTCTTTCTTCCGAAAAAACGCTGCGTCGTAAGGTACAGGAATTGCTTCTTTCTTTTTGGCTGGAATATAAACTGACAAAAGATCAGATTTTGACGATCTATTTGAATCGTGTTTATTTCGGCGCGGGAACTTACGGAATTGAGGCCGCGGCGCAAAAATATTACGGCGTGAGAGCTCGGCGTTTGAGTTTATATCAATCCGCCGTCCTGGCCGGTTTGCTGAAAGCGCCGACCCGTTATAATCCGCTGACGCATCCGGATCGTGCTAATCAACGGGCGCAGCAGGTCTTGATTAATATGGTCAAAGCCGGCTTCGTGTCGGCAAAAGACGCTTTGAATGCAGCCGAAACGGGAGCAAAAGCCGGCATTGTCCGAGATAAATCCGTTTTTTATTTTACGGATTGGATCGCCGACGAAGCAGAGGCTTATTTGGGCAAAGTCAATCAGGATATTGTCGTTAAAACGACTCTTGTTCCGCAAATGCAAACGATTCTGGACGATAAGATTCAGCAAAGTTTGGCTTCCGAAGAAGCTAAAATGAAAAAAGTATCGCAAGCCGCCGGAATTATTATGGATTCCAGCGGAGCCGTTTTGGCAATGAACGGCGGCAAGGATTATCGCCAAAGTCAATTCAACCGCGCTGTTGAAGCCAGACGTCAGATCGGTTCGACAATCAAGCCTTTTGTATATTTGACCGCTTTTGAAAAGGGGGCTTCCGCAGACGATGTGGTTGAAGACCAACCGATTTATTTAAACGGATGGAATCCGAAAAATTTTAACGGGAAATATTATGGCCGCATTTCTTTGCATGATGCTTTGGTTCATTCGGTGAATACGGTAGCCGTGGCAACGGCAATTAAAACGGGCGTTCGTTCCGTTTTAAAAACAGCGCGGCGTTTCGGTATTGTCGGTTCGGACTGTAAAGCCAACGGCGCGATCGCTTTGGGGGTTTGTCAGACACGCTTGATTGACGCTGTTTCCGCTTATGCGTCTTTATTGAACGGAGGATTCGCCGTAACGCCTTACGGAATTTCTGAAATTACGGGAAAAGACGGCAAAGTTCTTTATTCCAGAACAGACGGCGGGCGGGCAAGGCTTGTTCATCCGCGCTATGTGGCGGCGTTGGATTCCGTTTTGATTGATGTTATTCAAAGAGGAACCGGCAAAAAAGCTAATCCTACTGTTTTGGCAAAAGGGAAAACGGGAACGACGCAAAACTATCGTGACGCGTGGTTCGTCGGTTACACGCAGGATATTGCCGCCGGGATCTGGGTCGGCAATGACGATGAAACACCGATGGATAAAGTTACGGGCGGCAGTTTGCCGGCCGAGATATGGGGCGCAGTTGTTCACGATATTTCTTTGCCGCCGGAAGAGGAAGATTAATTCGGTTTATAAACCGGGTATCTGCCGGCTAAAACATCGTCGATTGAAGATAAATCTTCGCCGAACAGACTGCGGTAAATCCAATAATTAGCGGCGACTTTTTTTACAAAACCGCGAGTTTCCCGGGACGGAATGGCTTCAACAAACATAATCGGATCGTTTCGGAAATCTTCGCGCTTTTTCCATTTAACCGTGTTGCGCGGTCCGCAATTATAGGAAGCGATCATCATCAGCAAATTACCGTCAATCGCCGGATAATTCAAAAGCGTTTTTATCAGCTCCTGACCGATCATTAAATTGTAAGGAATTTTATGCAATCGGCTGAGTTGATAGGGCTGCTTTAATTTGCGGGCCATCAGTTTGGCCGTAGCGGGCATCAGCTGCATAACGCCGCGGGCGCCGGCTTTACTGAACGCTTTATTTTTAAAACAGGATTCCTGACGAACAAACGCGTAAACAAGGGATTTATCTGTTTGCCAGCCATTAATAGGCGTCCAATTCGGATAAGGATAAAGAGCGTTGTCTCCGTCAGGTGTTTCCACTTGGCCGGATAACGCGGCTAATCGGACGCTTAGGTCCGGATATTCGACAATAGATTCCGTGTAAGCCAGCAATTGTTTTCTTAAACTTTTTTTCTCGGCATAGAGTTTAATCAGCTCTTTTTCAGCAAATTCCATTTGTCCGATTTGCACTAAAGCAACAGCGCGCCGTCCGGCTGGTTCTGCTAAAATAACTTTCATATCAGGCTTTTCCAAATCGGAATTTTTCCATGAATGATTTATCGGCCAGCCGAGAGCTCTTTGCGCTAAAATTCCGTAAAACGAATTTGGGGAAGCTGCCGCGGCCTGTCGTAAGTAAAAAGATACATCCTTGTATTTTTCTGTTTTCAGCAGTACGCGGGTTGTCCAAAAAGCTGCCGCCGCTTGTTGTGTCGGAATGGCTTTCGGGTGGACGGTCAGCGTTTTAAATGCTTTTTCCGCTTCTTCCCACTTTTGCAGACGGAAAGCAGTCAGTCCGGCAACCCAATATGCTGTCGGGTTTCGCGATTCCGCGCGTTTCAAAGGTTCTTGAATCGTTTCCCATGCTTTTTGATCCTGTCGGTCGATAAAATAAGCGAAAGCCAGCGCCGTTAAAGAATCATCGCGGTCTTTTTGCGACAAATATTTTTTGACCAATCTGTCGTTTAAATGCAATTTGGCAGCCAAAGTCTTTCCGTTTCGAATGGCTGAAGAAAAGTATAACATAGCTTTGCGCACGTCTTTTTTATATTCTTCCGGAACATAGAAAGCCCGTTTGAAGAAAACCAGATCTATCGGATCGGATATTCGTGTGGAAGTACAGGCGCCGGCTGTTATATGTGCCGCCGGGTCGGATGGTTTTTTAGAAGGCAGAGGCGCTTTTTTTTCGACGGCCAGGGTGTAAACAGATTCGGCAATCGGCAGATCGGCATATTTTTTCAGCCAGTCTCCCAACTGCTTTTTGGTCGGCTGCGCATTTTCCGCCAGATAAATCTGTGCTAAAGCGTATCCTTTCAGAATATCGTTATCCGCTGTTTTCAATAAAATTTCCGCTTGTGAAATATCGCCGTTATCCAAGTCTGAAAAGATTTGAGAATATAATTCCTTGTCCGAAGGAGACAATACTTCCGCCTCGGATGAAAGACTTTGCGGCGGAATTAACTGTATTGTTTCTTCCGCATAACCGGAAAAAACAGGCAAAACCGAACCTGCGAAAACAATCATCGCGAAAAACAGGCGGAACACGAGAATTTGCCTTGATTATTTTACAACAAGATATTTTGCGCAGTCCTGGTCGGTCAAAGGACCGAATTTACATTTTGTAACGCTTATCTTGGGCTTTATGCGGGACATTGCCGGGCATTTGGGCGAATAAAAGGCATGGTTGATAACAGTTGATGCATTTGGCGCAAGTTTTGTGACTCCGGCTGCAGAAATCATATCCAGGAGCGTATAAGAAAGGCTTAATGAGGTAATAGCCGTATCCGTGCGATTTTGGATAACAACCTTCCAGTCACAATTCATCGTTTTTCCCGTTCGATCCCGGTAAGCAAAATCAGCGATGTAAAACCAAATTTCTCCTTTGGGCGGGGGAGGCGGCGGAACATTTTGTGCCGCTTGGTTCGTGCCCGCCGCCGATCCTTTCTTTCCTTCCAAAGCGTCAAACGACGGCAATTCATCATCATCGGAGGAGGCTATTTCAGGCGCTTGAGGCCGAGGGCGGAAAACGGCTTGAGTCGGTTTTGCCTGCGCAGTCGGAGCTGTAGTGTTGGAATTTGTTGTATAGGATGTTTTGGCTTTTGGGACAGAATTTCCCGTATAGGGATTCCCTTGCTTTGCTTGAGACGTCGGAGCGGCAGACGGCTTGGCGGCAGGTTGAGCTGTTTGTGCCGTGTTTTGAGTATATCCCGAAGACGAAGCCGCCGATTTTGAGGTATATTGGGCTTTGGCCGGAACGGATATTCCGATAAAAACGGCGAAAAGTAGAATTAAACGACCTGGACGCATATCAAGCTCCTCCGAAAATAAGGAAATTTATTTATTCCAGTTTACCTTAAATTATCCTTTTTTACAGTATAAAAAAAATATTTTATGCATAGAATCGGGAGAGGATTATGAAGAAGTATTTCTTTTGCGGTATCGGCGGCAGCGGAATGAGCCCGTTGGCATTGACGCTGAAAAATAAAGGACTGAATATCAGCGGTTCGGACAGAGCGCGTGACGCGGGATTTTATGTCGATAAATTTAAAATGTTGGAAAATCAGGGAGTTCGTTTGTTCGCGCAGGACGGAAGCGGGGTGGATGAACAAACGGACGCTTTAATTGTTTCTTCCGCGGTGGAAGAAACGATTCCCGATGTGATTAAAGCTCGAGAATTGAACATTCCCGTTTATACCCGCGCTCAAATATTAGCTGATTTTTTGCATGAACATAACGGTATTGCTGTCGGCGGCACCAGCGGAAAAACAACTACTGCCGGTATGATCGGGCATATTTTGAAAGAATCCGGCGTTGATCCCAGTGTGATTAATGGCGGAGTGATGTTAAATTATGCCGATTCTTTAGGCGTGGGCAGCGCTATTGTCGGGCAGGGGGCTTTTTGTGTGATTGAAGCTGATGAAAGTGACGGATCCATAGAGCTGTATCATCCGGCGGTTTCGATCGTTACTTCTCTTTCATTGGATCACAAACCGATTGAAGAATTAAAAATATTATTCGGCGATTTTGTGGAACGGGCAAGCGTCGGAGCCGTTTTGAATGCGGATAATGCGGATACGGCGGCATTAAAAAACAGAAATTCGAATGTGCTTTCTTTTTCCGTTCAAGGCAAAGAGGCCGATTTAAAAGCAATCGATATTGTGCCGGAAGAAAACGGCGTTCATTTTAAATTAGACGGAGAACAAGTCTTTTTGCCCGTTATCGGCAGACATAATGTGGCCAATGCCCTGGCGGCGATCGCTGCGGTTGAACTGATCGGAATCACGCGGATGCAGGCGATACAGGCGCTGTCAACATTTAAAGGAATACATCGGCGCCTGGAAAAGGTCGGCGTAACAAAAAAGGGCATTACGGTTATTGATGATTTTGCTCATAATCCCGAAAAAATAGCCGCTTCCTTAGCTGCTTTGAAAGAATATGACGGACGATTGATTGTTGTTTATCAGCCGCACGGGTTCAAGCCGACAAAAATGCTGCGCGCCGGTATCGTTGAAGCGTTTGATCGTTTGCTCAGTTTGGATGATACCTTAATTATGCAGGAAATTTATTGTGCCGGCGGAACGGCGCAGAAAGACATTTCCGCTGCGGATTTGGTCAAAGATTTGGAAAAAACCGGCAAAAGAGTCCATTTTATTCCCAATCGCAAAAAAATTACGGCTTTGATAAAAGGATTGGCTAAGAAAGGAGACAGAATCGTCATTATGGGAGCGCGGGATGAAACTTTAAGCGATTTTGCACATAATATTTACGAGGCTGTTTTATGAAAACAATCGGTGTACTGACGTCTTCCAGTTCCGTACCGCGAAAAGATTTGGCTGAAGGTATGGAATATTGGAAAAAACAGGGCTATACGGTTAAAGAATCATCACATCTGTATGAAAAAAGACGCTTTATTGCCGGTTCTGATGAAGAAAGAGCGGAAGACTTGCATACTTTTTTTTCGGATGATGAAATTGATCTTATAATCGAAGCGGGCGGCGGAGACGGTTCTTCCCGTTTGTTAAGAAAAATTGACTACGATTTAATTTCCCGTCACAAAAAACCGTTTGTCGGACTAAGCGATATAACAGCGTTGCAATTGGCGTTATTGGCAAAAGCGAATTTGATTTCTTTTACGGGATATTTGATGAAGTCGAGATTCGGACGCGCGATTGTCCCTTATACGGAACAGTCGCTGCGGGATTGTTTGGCCGGAAAAGATCAGGTCGTTTCGGGACTTGAAACAGACGATCGGGGAAAAACGATTAAAGGGCGTCTGATCGGCGGTTGTTTAACGCTGGTCGCAAATGTATTGGGTACGCCGTATTTTCCCGATCCGACAGGAAGTATTTTAATTTTGGAAGATGTGTCCGAAGAACCGTATGCGATTGACAGAATGCTGACCCAGTTGGAAAATGCCGGCGTTTTTGATCGGGCGGCCGCTGTCGTTTTCGGCGTGTTTCGTGACTGCAAGTCAAAAAATCCAGAGGATGGAACAATAGACGATGTTTTAAACGAATGGAAGACGCGTATTAAAATTCCCGTTTTTTCAGGGCTTCCCTACGGGCATCAGGCGGGCTCTCTCGTTTGGCCGATCGGAGGAACAGGAATTTTGGAATCGGAACAACTGCTGATTAAAGGAGTATGTTTTAATGATTGAACTGCTTGCTCCCGCCGGCCAGATTGAATCGGGATATGCGGCTTTTTCTTATGGCGCAGATGCTGTTTATTTAGGGTTGACGCGTTTTTCTGCCCGTGCCGAGGCCGAAAATTTTACGCCGGAAGCTCTTGTCGGATTTGTCCGTTACGCGCACGGTTTAAAGAAAAAGGTTTTAGTTGCGGTTAATACGGTTTTTTTTGAAGACGAAAAAGCAGATTTGATCGAAACATTGCAAAGTGTCCGCGCGGCTGGAGTTGACGGGGTCATTGTTCAGGACTTGGGAACGGCGCGGCTGATTAAAAAATATTTTCCGGAGCTGCGTCTGCACGCCAGTACCCAACTTGCCGTTCATAATCGTGACGGTGTGGAATTTTTGCGGGATATGGGGTTTAAGCGCGTCGTATTGGCGCGAGAACTGACGCTTGAAGAAATTAAGGATATTTGCCGTGTGCCCGGAATCGAAAAAGAGGTCTTTATTCATGGGGCGTTGTGTTATTGCTACAGCGGACTGTGTCTGTTTTCCTCGATTTATGCGGGACGCAGTGCGAACAGAGGCAAATGTGTCTATCCGTGTCGCGAAAACTTTTATATTGAAGGGCGGAACAAACACGTTTTTTCAATGAAGGATATGGCGCAAAACGAAAATGTTTTGTTGCTTGAACAGGCCGGCGTCAACGCTTTGAAAATTGAAGGACGCAAAAAAAGTCCGTTATATGTGGCGGCGGTGACCGATTATTACCGTTCGATTTTGGACGGAGAAAAAAACAAAGCGGTTTTGCAGGAAAAACGCAATAAGATCAGCTGCATTTTCAGTCGTCCGACGACGGAATTTTTTCTGAAAAACCGTAAAAATTATAATGTGGTTGATACGGATATTGTCGGACACAGAGGGCTTGCCTTAGGGCAAGTCAAGGCATGCACAGTTCATGGCGGCAATCGGTTCATCAGTTTTAAAACTGCGGCGGCGGTCGGCCGATATGACGGAATACAAATCGATTTGCCCAAAGAAGAACGTCCGTTCGGCTTTTCGGCGGAAACGCTTCGAATAAACGGAAAAAATGTTTTTGAAGCCGGAGCCGGGCAAACAATAGAAATTGCTTTGCCGGAAAATGTGCCGTTTATTCCTGTCGGCGCGGCGGTTTATTTGTCGTCTTCCAATGCGGTTAAAAGTGCTTTCCCTTATTCTAAACCTAAAGAGACGGAACCGTTTATCGGAAAAGTAAATGTAACGGTTGAAATTGAGGATCATCGCATTACGGCTTTCGCTATAGGACAAACCGTGTCCGCGGAGGGAGATTTTTCATTGGCAAAATCTGTCGATACGGTTGAGAATGCTGTTAAAAAAGCGTTTGAAAAAACAGGCGGAACAGGGTTGTTTTTGGAATCTGTAAAAATTCGGAATCCGAATAAATTATTTGTTCCTTTGTCGGTTTTAAATGATTTGCGCCGCCGTTTGTATGAACAAGCGGGACAATCGTTGTTAAAATCAGGCATAGAACAAAAAACGACGGAAAAGGAATTTATTTTAAAGCGCGAAGCTGTCGGGACAACGCAGACAAAACCTGAGAAAACGTTAAGCGTTAAAACGGATGACGAAGCTTTTTTCAAAACATTGATTGAATCAAAAGACATACCGCTTGATGAAGTCGTTTTTTTGCTTTCGCCGAAAACGGATTTAAATGTGTTTGATCTGAAAGAGTCCGGTAAAATCAGGTTTGCTTTGCCGACTGTGGCGCGGTCATGGGAAATATCGGCTTTAAAGCAAAAAATTGAAATGTTGACGGCAGCCGGATTTCAAAAATTTGAAATTGCCAATGTTTGGGGATTAAACGCGCTGAAAAATAAAAAAGTCGATTTTTCTTGTGATTGGCCGGTTTACGTCGCAAATCTGTCCGCAGCGCGCGCTGTTTTGGAAACGGGAGCGTCTTCTTTTATCGTGTCGCCCGAAACGCCCGAACCCGATGAATTGTTTAAAGCTTTTCCGTTTCAGGCAACAGCCCTGATTTATCAGGATCCTCCTTTGTTTATTTCCGAAGTCTGCCCGTATGCGGCATTGGAAAGCAAGTGTCGGCAATGCGGCGGAAACCGTTCAGAGCTTGTTGTTTCACGCTATGGTACGTTTGTTTCCGTGATGAAAAATTGCCGCCATTTTTTGCTGGGCGAGAATCCGCGAATAAAAAAACGGGAAATGCTTTCGGAAGGGGCTTGCCGGCTGCGTGCGGAGTTTTTATATCGCCTTGAAAAACCGGAAGAGCGGCTGAATACATTGAAGAGGCTGATAAAAATGTAAGTTTTATTTGAATTTTTTTGCTTCTTGTTTTAAAATAATTAACCGTTTCAGCAGAAACGATCCATTCAAAGAAAAGGAAAAGCGTAAGAAAAATGCAAAAATCTCCTGTACAGCCTAATGATGTCTATCAAAAAGCCAGCGGTTTGTCTTCCAAGTGGTTGGTGGAACGGATTATTGAATTTCCCGATTTGCCGCTGCATGTCCGTTTGAATGAACAAGGCGGCAATGAAAGAACGGTTACCGTCGCTTTATCGGCTTTGTTGGATCCGCGTCAATGGAAACTGGTCAAAGCGGCTGAACCGCAGGAAGAAGAACCTGTTTCGGAAAAACAAACAGAAGTTTAAAAGTCGTTTTTTGTTACCAGTAATAAAGCGGATATTCCGCTTCCGCGCGATAGTATGAGCCGTCCCCGTCCGTTCGCGGATGGCTGGAATATAACGTAAAATGATCTATATGAAATTCGTCTGAACGGAACAGATTGTTGTATTCCAAAAACTTGTGCACGTCTTCAACACTTGAGCCGTTCAGCTTGGCTAAAGTGCAGTGGGCATGAAATTTGTGTTTATCCGGTGGCAGGCGGTTTCGGGAAACAATACTTTCAATTTTGTCATGCAAAAAATCAAGCGCCTGGTAATTGCAGACGCCTGCCCATAAATGCCGCATCTGCATACCGTTGGCAAAAAAGCCGACTTGCGCCATCTGCAAATCAAAAACCGGAGCACGCATTTGCATAAAATCATCATGCAGATCGTTCGCGATATCCTCGTCAATATTGCCGATAAAACGTAAGGTAATATGCAAATTATCACGTTCCACCCATTTGGCGTTCGGAACGCCGCCGCGCAAAGAATAGAGCTGGTCTTTGATGTTTTCGGGCAGTTCAATGCCGGCAAAAAGGCGTATCATAAACGTTGTCTCCCTGCTGTTTTGTTTGAGATTCAGAATAAAATAAAAGATTTAAAAAATTCTTGCGGTAATCAGGAATGTAAAAGTTTATGGATAAGAAACGGAGATGTGTCCGGAAAACGTTTCGTAAACGGTGCGTTTTTTTTACAGCCGGAGCGCGTTTTGACATAGATGAAATCATTTTTATAACAAATCGTTCAAGTAGAACTGGCTAAAAAGGAGTTGGGGGACAAGTTCCATATAAAGGTTACCTGTGCCCCCATTTGGAAATTCAGGATGATGCGGATCCGGATCGTTTTGCAAAGTTGAGAGTGATC
>JAFVEJ010000006.1 GCA_017476085.1 Alphaproteobacteria bacterium | reverse complement strand
TGCTTCAGCCGTTCATTCAGTGACGCCATAAAAGCTTGTCCGCCGTTTTCCAGCCATAATGTATATGACGGCTTGAAATCAGACGATTTTAAATAATTTTCGGAAACGGGGGCGGCAAGCCAAGCCATAGACTTGTCCTGTTCTTCACGCGTAAAAGCCGAAAAATCGGGCGGTTGACAAACGCTGGTCGTGTTGTCTAAAAGGTGACGGTCTATCAATGTCGCGATATCACAGGCCGCAGTGTTGACGCTCGCCTTGTTTTTCGGTTTATAAATCCCGAAAACGGTGGTCATATTATTTTTAAACCGATAGATCATTCTGTCCGTGCGAGTCAGCTGATCTTCATCCGTTTTTTCTTTGCGGATGCCCGATCCTTTGTCGCCATGGATAATGATTGTTGTTTTATCCAGAAGTTTTGCGGTTTTTAAATCATCGATTAAATAATTGATTTGCGCATAGGTACAAAAAAGCTGCTGATTGTAATCTTCCCAACGTTTCAGTTCGCCGCTTAACTCTCTTTTATCCGTATAGGGAGCGTTGCCGCGCCAAGTCATCGGATCGATTCTCAGCTGGCAGTTTTTATCATAAACATACGGATAATGCGGCAGATTTAAATGTGCAAAAAAGACATTCTTTCCGGAAGAAGACAGAACATCCTGCCGCAGATGTGACAAAATCAGCGGTTGCCCGACCGATAAGGATTTTGACATCGGATTGCCTAAAAGGGGCAGGCCGGAAGCGTCTATTTTGGAGTTGGCTTTTTGATAAAGATATTCGGCCGCTTGTTTGCCGAACGGCGTTGAATACAGCCAATGACCGATCAAAAGCATTAAACGGGACTGGGTTGACAGATTCGTTTGATATAAAGCCCCCATCGGAGCCGGATAGGTGACGCAGCTTGAAATTTCTTTGGCGCCGGCATCTTTGCAGAAATCGAAAGGATAAGATTGGTAAATATTCAAACTGTATCCTTTGTTTTTCAGCGCTTTGAACAAATCGTTGCGGGAAGCGCTGACCGAAGCGTCGTCAGAGCTGACATAATAAACGGCGTCCGTACGGTTGAATAAATCGTCGCCTATTTCCGTCAAAGAGGGATTCAGCGCGTTTCCTATGTTGCGGTATTTGTTCAGGAAACGCAGATAAGCCGACGGATAAAAAGTGAAGTTGTTCGTTTTATAAAAAGCGGGAATAAACGTCGGTGAAAACGGCATTTCCGCCGGCGCCGCGTTTTTGGAATTTAATGTCTGCCATGTTTCGGCTGCAACGGCATATCCCGTGTGATCGGCTAAAATAAGATAAATCAGATTGTCTGTTTTTTCTTTTTTCTGATCCGCGCTGACGGTTTCAACTTGAATTTTTTCGGGTATGATTTGTTTTGCCGCCGTATTCAAAAGCATAAAGACGGCAACCAGAACCGGCAAAGATAAAAACGCCATCGCGCCGCCTTTGAATATATTCAGCAGGATAAAGAAAAGCAGTCCGGAAATGCCGGCGATGATCTGGTTGCCGTTCGCGGCAATGTACGTCAGAACGTTTTGAGGCAGGAAGGAAACATAATGCGCGGCGTAATTACCGATATTGAAAGGAAACATCAGCCCTAAAATATAGGCTGCGGCGGCGCCGGCGACAACGGCAATAAAAACTCTGGCCAGAAAACGCCAAAAAGAAAGCAAAAATAAGGAAGCAAAAGAAAAAATAAGCAGTCCGAAGCAGGAAAAAAGGACCTCCGGCAAAATTTCATTGTTAAGAATGAGGGGGTATTTGTTTTTGTATAAAAACAGCAGGAAGGCATAAGCCGTCAGAAAAAACAGGAATAAAGACGCATGCAAATAAAACGTGATGGATGATTCGTCCTTCTGCGCAGCCTTTCTGATCTTGGATTTCTGTGCCTTTTTTTCAATGCGGTCCGTTTCTGACATATCGGTTTTTCCGTTAAACAAACATAACTCTAGTATTTATTCATAGACTCGCATAAATTATAAGTCAATTTTTCCTTTGGGTAAGAGGCGGATATTTTATGTCTTTTAATCTTGTTTTGAACAATGCGGTGCGTTTGCACGAACAGGGACGGCTGGATGAAGCGGAAGCAATGTATCGTCAGTTGTTGGAAATATCCCCCGAACAGACGGATGTTTTGTACCTGTTGGGAACGCTGGCTTTGCAAAAAAAATCGTTTGATTCGGCGGTTGAACTGCTCTATAAGGCCGTTCGTTTGGCGCCGGATGTCGTCGCATATGAATTTACGCTGGCTCAGGCCCTGCAGGATTCGGGACATCCGAAAGAAGCGTTGGAACATTATAAATCCGTTTTGGAAAAAGATGATTCTTTGCCGGAAACATATCATAATATCGGCATTATTTATCGTTTTGAAGGGGATACGGAAGAAGCAAAAAAACAATTCCGAAAGGCGATAGAACTCCGTGCGGATTTTTCATCGGCTTATGTGAATTTAGCGCTGATCGAACGCGATGCCGGAAATTCCGATCGGGCTTTGGAATTGCTGGATCAGGCCGTACAGGCGGATTCCCAAAATGCCGAAGCGTATGCGCAGATTGCCGTGACTCACCGTTTATCGGAAAGATATGATCAAGCTTTGCGTTATTATGAAAAAGCCTTGGATTTAAACGAAAGCAATCCGATTTATTGGAACGGCAAGGGAATCACGTTTGAACGTTTGGGGCGTCCGGATGACGCTTTTCATGCCTATTGCCGCGCCATTGAATTGGATCCCGGCTTTTCCGACGCGTACAACAACAGAGCAAACGTTTATGCCGGTATGGGAAAACATTGGGAGGCGGAAGACGACTATAAAAAAGCGGTCAGGCTGGATCCGAAGTTTGCGTCCGCTTTCAATAATTTAGGCGCTTTGCTGTACGATCAGGAACGCTATGAGGAAGCGTTGGAATGTTATCGCAAAGCGTTCATTATCAATCCGAAACAGGCGGAAACATGTTCCAATCTGGCAATGGCCGTAAAAGAAGCCGGCGATCCGGCCGAAGCGGTCGGGCTTTATTTTAACGCGCTGCATTTAAATCCGGCGCTGACGAAAATTCATCACTATTTGGCGCAGACGTTGTATGATCTTTATCGGGGAACGCAGGAAGACGCAAAAGAAACGGCCGTCAAATTAGCGCAGAAATGGGCGCAGTTTTTTCCCGAAAATCCGATTGCCGCGCATGTGTGCGCCGCTTTGCGGGGGGATTGTCCTGACGGCGCGTCCGATAACTATGTGCGGGAATTGTTTGATTCGTTTGCGGAATCGTTTGAAACGACCTTTCGGAAAGTTTCTTATCATGTTCCCGATCTGTTGACGGAGGAAATGGAAAAACATCCTTCGGGGCTGCGTATTTAGGATGCCGGCTGCGGTACGGGATTAAACGGAGCCGTATTAAAATCCAGGGCTTCGGTTTTAACAGGGGTGGATCTGTCTGAAAAAATGATCGCGGCGGCACAAGCCAAAAACATATATGATCGCTTGGAAACGGAAAATATTGTTCAATTTTGCCAAAAAAATCCGGAAGCTTTCGATTTTATTGTATTGGCCGACGTGATATGTTATTTCGGTAAGCTGGATTTATTGGTTAAGGCCGTTAAAGCGGCTTTGGCTGAAGGCGGAACCGTTTTTTTGACGGCGGAAA
The DNA here is from genome assembly GCA_017476085.1 of Alphaproteobacteria bacterium. The sequence goes on along the minus strand of JAFVEJ010000006.1, from coordinate 7,136 downwards.
AATTAAATTCGGATCAGGATTATATTTTGCAGCCGTCGGGACGTTTCGCTCATTCGGAAGCGTATCTGAAAACGGTTTTACGGACGGTCGGTTTTGAACGGGTGCTGCTGACGATTGTTGTTTTGCGCAAAGAAAACGATCTTTCCGTTGACGGAATAATGGTCACTGCGAAAAAAATGACGGAAAATTTAAACTCAAATCTGGACAATGATGACAAGAACGATTAAAATCACCGGCAGTGTGTTAGGGCTTTTCCTGATAACTTTATTTTTTGTGTCACTAATATGGAGAAAACCGATGCCCCAGTATAGCTGGAATGAAGTTTCCGATTCGGATGTAGAAGTTCTGATTAAAAAAGTTAACGCTTTATCCTCTTTTGAAATGTTTACTCCGGGACGTTCCCGTTTTGCAGTGGCGGATCTGCCGTTTTATTCTCATTTCAAACTGCTGCAGGCGACAACGTTTTCTTCCATTCCGCCCGTGACGATGCGATATCTGATCGCCGGTACGGGGGCTGACGCCGAAGTCATTAAGATGGACGGAACGCGCGAACCGATTTTTGAAAACAACCCGCGCGCGGGATTGATTTTGAATGCGCAGACGGTTGTTCCTTACGCAACGTTCGTTTTGGATGCCGTTCAGACGGAAGAAGGCACGTTGCGCTTGGTTGAAAAGGTTGATGAAGACACTTTTTCCAATACGCCGACCCCGCAGCAGCGCAAAGATGTCACTCACTTGATCCGTCCGGCGAAGGTAACCGAAACGGACAACGGATTTAATCTGGACGTGATTATGCTTTACGGCGATTCTGTGTACCGCGCCGATTTGGAGGTTAAAAAGGACGGCTTCATCGAAATCACGAATGAAGAATTGTTGGCCGAAGGTTTGCCGATTCGTCCGATCTTCTTAGAGTAATTGATGTTTTATCGCGTTGCGGAAATTGTTAAACGCCTGAATCTGGATTTGGAATTCATCTCCAGCGGAAATTGTGTTGATTATTCTCCGGTGACGGGAGAACAAATCGCTTCTTTTCCGTTGAGCGATGCAGATCGCATCCGCACGGTGATTGAACGGTCTAAACAGGCTTTTATGGAGTGGCGTCAGGTCGAACCGAATGAGCGGAGCGCTCTTTTGCGCTTGTTCGGGGAGGAGTTGCGCGCGCAAAAAGAAGCTTTGACCGAATTGGTCGTCATTGAAACGGGCAAAATTTACGCAACGGCGTTAAAGGAAGTGGAACGGTCAATCGAAATCTGCGATATGGTCGCGGATATGCAGTATCGCATGTCGGGATTTTCGGTGCCGACTCAGGGGCGGCATTTGGCCGCTTCGGAAGTTTGGCAGCCGATCGGTCCCGTTGTCGTGATTACCTCGTTTAATTTTCCGCTGCGCGTATGGGTGTTAAACGCTCTGTTGGCTCTGGTTTGCGGCAATCCGGTCATTTGGCGCCCGTCGCGGAAAGCGACGCTGATTGCGTTTGCCGTTAATTCTCTTTTACGCCGGGCAAAGGCCAGATCATCGGCCAATTGTCCCGAGTATTTGTCTCAAATCGTCATTTGTAATCATGAAGATGCCGTTGTTTTGGCGGAAAGTCAGGATGTGCCTTTATTGTGCGCAGCCGGTTCACCGGTTATGGCGCGCCGCCTGCAAAGTAAGGTCGGGCAGCGTTTGGGACGCAGCATTTTATCCGTTGGCGGCAATAATGCTGCGGTGGTGACGCCTTCCGCCGATATTGATCTGGCCGTTAAACAGGTGCTGCGGTCTGTGATAGCTGATGCCGGACAACGATGCACGTCTTTGCACAGATTGTTTTGTCATTCTTCCGTTTATGATAATGTTGTTTGTCGCTTGAAAGAAGCTTTTAATACCATTCAGGTGGACTCGCCTTTTGAACGTCAAAGTAAAATGGGGCCGCTGATCGACAAGGAAGCGTATGATATTATGCGTTTGCAGCTGGAGCAGGCCAAACTGGACGGCGGAGTTGTTTTCGGCGGCGACCGTATGGATATCGGACTGTACAAAGACGCTTATTATGTTCGGCCGGTCATAGCTGAAATGCCAAAACAGACGGGAACGGTCAAAACCGAATTGTTGGCGCCGGTGTTGTATGTGATGCGTTATGATGATTTGAAGGAAGCTGTCGCGGGGATTAACGAATTTTCTCAAACTTTGCTGGCCGGAATTTTTTCTAACGATTTGAAAGAAATCGGCTATTTTTGTTCTATGGACGGCGTTCAGTCCGCGGCAGCGATCGTCAATGCGGGGATGGTCGGCTACGATATGGCGGCGATGTTCACGGCGGGAAAAGACAGCCGCAGCTTTGCAACAGATGTTTGGCGTCCGTTTATGCAGTCCAAAACGTGTCTGACGAACTATAATTTTTAGCATATTTTTTGTGATAAACGCTTGTCGGAACAAAAGAAAAAAAGCTATAAAAGAAATCTGTCTGCGGCGGAGCGGTTTGAAATGACTTTTTTTAAAAAATCAAAGATATTTTTGGGATTAACGGGGACGGCAATTATATTGTTTTTGGCTTCGTGTGCCGGAAACAACGGCTTTGATCCGGAAATCACGCCGCCGGAAACGCTGTATAATCACGCGTTGGATTTATTGGTGAAAAAACGGGAATATTCCAATGCGGCAAAAGCTTTTGATGAAATAGACCGTTATTATCCGTATTCACGATGGGCATTGCGCGCGCAGATTATGGAAGCATTCGCCTATTATGTCCGACGGGATTATGATGAATCGGTGATTGTCATTGACCGGTTTTTGCAGCTGTATCCCGGAAATTCTTTTGCGCCGTATGCTTATTATCTGAAAGCGCTGTGCTATTATGCTCAAATTTCCGATACGGATCGTGATCAAAAAATGACACAAAAGGCATTGGACGCTTTAACGGAAGTCGTTCGGCGTTTTCCCGATACGCCGTATGCCAAAGACGCAGAACAAAAAATTGTGCTGGCACAAGACTATTTGGCAGCAAAAAAAGTCAATATCGGACGTTTTTATTTAAAGCAAAACGCGCATATTGCGGCGATGAACCGTTTTACGGATGTCGTTCAAAATTATCAAACGACACGGCACGTTCAGGAAGCGCTGTATCGTTTAACGGAAACATATTTGATTTTGGGCTTGGATGAAGAAGCGCAGAAAAGCGCGGCCGTTTTAGGGTATAACTACCCGTCGAGTTTTTGGTATGCGCGGGCGTATAATTTAATGAAAGCCTATGTTCCGGCTGCAATACAACAGAAGGACTAAAACGGTGTTGGCAAGTCTGTCTGTTCGGGACGTTGTTTTAATCGAAAAGCTTGATTTGGATTTTGCCGACGGTTTATGCGTTTTCACGGGTGAGACGGGCGCCGGAAAATCAATTTTGCTGGATTCTCTGGCATTGGCGGCCGGCGCGCGTTCGGACAGTTCTCTGGTGCGTTTCGGGGCGAAGCAGCTGTCTGTTGGCGCGGAGTTTGTTTTGCCGGAAAATCACGAAGTCTATGGTCTTCTGGCCGAGCAGGGAATAGATTTTGATGCCAAAAACAGCCTCTTTTTGCGCCGTGTCGTTTCAGCGGACGGCAAGGGGCGCGCTTTCATTAATGATCAGCCGGTCAGCGCGGGATTGTTGCGTCAGATTGGTGATTTGCTGGTCGAAATTCACGGACAGTTTGCCACACATGGTTTGCTGAACACGGCAACACATCGGGGCGTTTTGGATTCCTATGGCGATTTGGAGGAATTGAAACAGGCTGTTCGTCAGGCTTGGCAGAGCTGGCAGGACAAAATCGCCGAAAAGCGAAAAGCCGAAGCCGACTTGGCACAAGCGCAGGCGGAAGAGGACTTTTTGCGCCATTCCGTTGACGAGCTGAAAAAGTTTTCGCCAGTCTCCGGTGAGGAACAGGAGCTTTCCGAACGCCGCGCGATGATGATGAACGCGGAAAAAATCGCGGAAGGGCTGAACGGCGCGCGGGCGGCGTTGGCTGATGACAACATTGATCGCGCTTTGCGGCAGGCGCAGAGGGCTTTGGAAAGCGTTTCCCGTTTCGGGGAAGGCCGTTATGAATCCGTGATTGAAATTTTAGATCGAATTATGGCGGATTTGAACGAAGCGACCTCAACCGTCGAAACGTTTTGCGATGAATTGGATTTTGATCCCCGCGCGCAGGAAGCGGTGGAAGAACGACTGTTCGCGCTACGGTCTTTGGCGCGCAAGCATCAGGTGACAGCGGACGAATTGCCGGAGCTGCTGACGGATTTTGAACGCCGTTTGAACAGTCTGGAAAAAGGCGGGGAGGAGCTTGTTCTGTTGGCCAGGCAGGAAGAGGAAGCCCGCCTGAAATATCTGGAAACGGCGCAGGCTTTGTCTTCTGCGCGGCACAAAGCGGCTGAAAAACTGGATGCGGCCGTGAAAAAAGAATTGCCTCCGCTTAAATTAGGCAAGGCCGATTTTAAAACGGAAATCGAGCGTCAGCCAGAAAGCTTATGGAACGCAGACGGATTGGACAAGGTCGTGTTTACGGCTTCAACCAATACGGGAACGCCGTTGGCTCCGATAGCAAAGATCGCTTCGGGCGGCGAACTGGCGCGCTTTATGCTGGCTTTGAAAGTCAATCTGGCGGCGGCGGAAAAAATTCCGACGTTGGTTTTTGACGAAGTGGATTCGGCAATCGGCGGGGCGACGGCTTCAGCGGTCGGCGAACGTTTGGCGCGGTTGGCGGCGCAGGACTGCCAAGTTCTGACAATCACGCATTCGCCGCAGGTCGCTTCGTTCGGCGCGCATCATTTCCGCGTGCAAAAATCGGAATCGGACGGAAAAGTTTTAACCGCCGTTGTCGAACTGAGCGATGCCGAACGTCGCGAAGAAATCGCCCGTATGTTGTCGGGGGCGGAAATCACGGACGCTTCCCGCGCGGCGGCGGACGAATTGCTGAAAAACAGGAGTGATGCCAAATGACCGAAACGCCCGTCGCTTTGCTGACCGAATTGGAAGCCGCTTCGGAACTGGCTTTTTTGGCCAAAAAGATGGCGGAACTGGATCAGGCGTATTACCAAAACGACGACCCTTTGGCAACCGATGCCGAATATGACGCGTTCAAACGGCGCAACGAGGAGATCGAAAAATGTTTCCCTCATTTGGTCCGAGCGGATTCTCCGTCCAAAAAGGTTGGGGCGAAAGCGTCCGATGATTTTGAAAAAGTCGTTCACAGCGTACCGATGCTGTCTTTGGCAAATATCTTTTCCGAAGAGGAAATCTTTGAATTTGTTGATCGCATCCGTCGCTTTTTGAGTTTGCCGGACGGAGCGGAGTTGGAGTTTATGGCGGAACCGAAGCTGGACGGGCTGTCCTTTTCCGCTTTGTACATTAATGGAAAATTCGTGCGCGGGGCAACGCGCGGGGACGGTGCCGTCGGCGAGGACATCACCGAAAACCTGAAAATGATCAAAGATTTGCCGCAGACTTTGCGCAGTACAGATTTGTTGGGCAACGATATACCCGAACGGCTGGAAATCAGGGGTGAAGTCTTTATGAACAAGGCGGATTTTTTCGCTTTGAACGAAGCGCAGGCGGCTAAAGGCAAAAAAGTTTTCGCCAATCCGCGCAACGCGGCGGCGGGATCTTTGCGCCAGCTTGACCCGAAAATCACGCGAGACAGGCATTTGTCGTTGTTCGGTTATACGTTCGGCGAAGTGTCCGAAGAAAAATGGACGACCCATTCGGAGTATCTGGAAAAAATCAAATCGTGGGGTTTTCCGGTCAATCCGGAAAACAAGCTGTGTAAAACACCGCGGGATATTGCCGCTTACTTTGCGTCTTTAGGGGAGCGGCGATCTTCGTTGGCTTACGATATTGACGGCGCTGTGTATAAGGTCAACCGGCGCGATTATCAGGAAAGATTAGGGTTTGTCGCGCGTTCGCCGCGTTGGGCGACGGCGCATAAATTTCCGGCGGAGCAAGCGCAGACAATCTTGAAAAATATCCGTGTTCAAGTCGGACGGACGGGCGTTCTGACTCCCGTTGCCGATCTGGAGCCGGTCAACGTCGGCGGCGTGATGGTGTCGCACGCAACATTGCATAACGAAGACGAAATCAGGCGCAAGGATGTTCGCGTCGGTGATCTGGTCGTCGTTCAGCGGGCAGGGGACGTGATTCCTCAAATCGTCCGCGTCGTTACGGAAAAGCGGCCGCCGGATTCCGTTCCGTTCGTTTTTCCGACGGAATGCCCCGTTTGCGGATCGCACGTCGTTCGCGACGAAGATCAGGCGGCGCAGAGGTGTTCCGGCGGTTTGGTCTGTCCGGCGCAGGCGGTGGAAAAGCTGAAACATTTCGTATCGCGCGATGCGTTGAACATTGAAGGATTCGGCGCGAAGAACACGGCGTTCTTTTTCGAGCGGGGTTGGATAAAGACGCCGGGGGACGTTTTCGAACTGGAGGAAAAATACGGCGCGGACATTCGCAAGTTGGACGGGTGGGGCGATAAATCCGCCGATAATCTGTTTTCTTCGATTCGCAAGGTGCAAAGCGGCGTCGGATTGGACAAGTTTTTGTTTTCTTTAGGGATTCCGCAAATCGGGCAGGCGACGGCGCGTTTGTTGGCGGCGCACTATTTGAGTATGGCGGAATTAACCGCGCAGGTTGACGCCGCGCAGGATAAAGAGTCCGAGGCATATCAGACATTGATCGCGATCGAAAGCATTGGGGCGGTTGTCGTGCAGGAATTGCTTGATTTCTTTGCGGAAGATCATAACCGCCGCGAAGTGGCGCGTTTGCTGTCTTTGATTCAAGTCAATGACTTTGTGCCGCCGAAACAGGACGATAATCCGTTGGCGGGCAAAACGATCGTCTTTACGGGAACTCTGCCGACTCTGACGCGCAGCGAAGCAAAGGCGAAGGCGGCCGCTCTGGGCGCAAAAGTGGCGGGTTCCGTATCCGGTAAAACGGACTATGTAATTCTCGGAGCTGATGCCGGTTCAAAAGCGAAAAAAGCACAGGAACTGGGGATTAAAACGCTTTCCGAAGACGAATTCATCGCCCTGTGTAACAATCAGAAACAATAAGTTATTCGATTTTAAGAAAAAATCGGCGTACCTTCAAAATATCGGATCACGTTATGAAGAAAGGAGGTTGCCATGAAGCTGTTTGTTTT
>JAFVEJ010000106.1 GCA_017476085.1 Alphaproteobacteria bacterium | reverse complement strand
GACTTCAGCGCCTTTGTTGTAAACGGTACCGGTATACAAAGAACGGACGGAAATATAAGAGTCCGGTTGAATCGGATGAGCTAAAGGACTTGCATCTTGTGTAAACTGTCCCGCGCGCAGAGACGAAACGTCTTCGATTCTTTTGACGGCGCGGGAACGCATATCGGAAGAAAATTCCTGATCACGATAAACGGTTAAGCCTTCTTTTAAGGTCAAATGAAACCAATCGCGCAAAGTAACGCGGTTTCCTGACCAGTTGTGAAAATACTCATGGCCGACAACGCCTTCAATGCTGGCATAATCCGCGTCAGTCGCTCTGTTCGGGTCCGCCAGAACATATTTATCATTAAAGATATTTAAGGATGTGTTTTCACATGCGCCCGAATTAAAGTTTGATACCGCCACAATATTAAAGACATCATGATCGTATTCGCGACCGAACGTGTCTTCATCCCATTTCATCGCTTTTTTCAGGGATTCGACGGCGTAACCGCTCATTTCGCCTTTGCCTTCTTCCACAAAAACGTTCAGCGTAACATCACGACCGGAGCGGGTCACAAAGTGATCCTGCTGCTGGTCAAGCTTGCCGGCGACGACGGCGTACAGATAGCATGCTTTGGGAACGGGGTCGAAAAAGACTTCCTTTTTGCGTCCGTCGGGCAGTTCCTCAACGGCTTCCTTGTTGCCGTTGGAAATCAGCTTGGGCAGCTTTTCTTTGTCTCCGATCAGTGTCGTGCGCCATGTCGGCATCACGTCCGGACGGTCGGGGAAGTAAGTGATTCTGCGGAAACCGTGTGTTTCGCACTTTGTGCAAAGAATACCGTCGGATTCGTATAACCCCTGCAATTTTGTATTTGCTTTGGGATTTATGTCCGTTTCGATCGTCAGCGTAAAATCCTTGGGCGGATTCAGCAAAGTCATTCCTTCTTCGGATAAAATATAGTCTTCCGGCTTTAAAGGTTTGCCGTTAATCGCGATGCTTTTTAATGTCAATTCATCGCCGTCCAGCCACATCGGCGCATTTTCCGCCGTATCCGGTTCGCGGTGCACTTTCATTTCCGCAACGGCTTTCGTATGCTCGGAATCCAAATCAAACGTCATATCGACATGACTGATCTGTTAAGCCGGCTTTTTATAATCTTTGGCGTAAACGGTTTTCGGTGTGGAAGACATTTTAAAAATTCCCCTTAAAGCTTCAAAATTTTGTCTATTTTACTCAAAAAAGATTATGTTTCAAAGATTTTTTTTAAGAAAACTCAAGAAATTTTTTTTAAATGCTTTTTTAGGAAAAAGGCTTTTATAATACTGTCCGGAAATATAACCGAAAAGGGAGCCAATGGGACTGAAAATCAGGGTCGGAATGGTTGTTTTGCTGACAGCGGCGCTGTCCGGCTGTGTCGTTGTGCCTCTGAACAGCTCGGACGGATATCAGCGCGTTCGGGCGGTGACTTCCCGGAATCCAAAGGTTCATGACAGAAGCAAATACAGGTTGCAGAGTATTTCTCCCGAATTTATCACGGTGCATAAAGGCGATACGGTTTATTCTTTGTCCAGAAAACATAATGTTCCGACAAGAGCTCTGATCGAAACCAACAATTTAAAAGCGCCGTTTTTGCTTTCTCCCGGTCAAAGGTTAAAGCTGCCGCCCGCTTCAATACACGTTGTTCAAAGAGGAGATACGATTTACAGTATTTCCAGGCGCTATAATGTGGATATGAGCTTGCTGGCCAGACAAAACCGGTTAAAGCCTCCTTATAATATATATGAGGGACAATTTTTAAAATTGCCGGGTTCCATCGTGGAACATAAACAAACGCAAGTCGTCGCTTTAAAAGCACCTGAAGCCAAATCGACAACCAAAAAGTCTTCGCAGAAAAAATCTTTGGCAAACAAAGCCTCTTCAAACAGGAAAACCGCTCAAAGAAATTCCGTTCGCCTTCCGTCGCCGCCAAGCAGGGATAAAGCTAAGTTTGCCTGGCCAGTCAAAGGCAAGGTTATGACAAAATTCGGTGCGGCCGGAGCCGGGCGGCATAACGACGGAATTAATATCCGCG
>JAFVEJ010000105.1 GCA_017476085.1 Alphaproteobacteria bacterium | reverse complement strand
GTTTCCTCAAATGTTTTTCTTTAAAAAAAACGCCCGTCGTCCTATTTTATAAAGGAATTTTATCAAAATCAGAGGAATAATTATGCATCAAGACACTTCTCTTTTGCTGATCGGCTGCGGAAAAATGGGCGGTTCCGTTTTGAACGGACTTTTAAAAAACGGTTTTTCGGTTCAAAACATCAGAGTGGCTGAACCGAACGAAACCGTTCGCGGCACTTTAGCTCAAAAAGGTATTATTTCAGCTGCCGACGTTTCAGAATTAAAAAATTTCCGGCCGGATATCGTTTTTTTAGCGGTCAAACCATTTTTAATCGAACAGGTTATTGACAGTGTTAAACCTTTTACCGACAACGGTGCTGCCGTTATTTCCATTATTGCCGGACGGCAAATCGGCTGGTTTAAAGAAAAACTGGGAAAAAATACCGTTATTTTCAGAGCTATGCCGAACACGCCCGCCGCTGTCGGCAAAGGCATTACCGGTGTCACATCATGCGGCTTGGCAAACGACCGGCAAAAGCAAATTGTACAGACTGTTCTGAAATCCTGCGGTGAAGTCGTTTGGCTTGACGGAGAAGATCAGATTGATGCCGTGACAGCCGTTTCCGGAAGCGGCCCCGCTTATGTGTTTTATTTAACGGAAGCATTGACTCAAGCAGCAAAAACATTGGGATTGTCTGATGAAAACGCAGAAAAATTAGCCAAAGCAACCGTTATCGGAGCAGCCGGATTAATGGCGGAAAGTATCGAAACACCAACCGTTTTAAGACAAAATGTCACGACACCGAACGGAACAACGGCAGCGGCGTTGGAGATATTGATGAATCCGCAGACAGGTTTTGAACCGTTATTAACTCAGGCTGTCAAAGCCGCTGAAAAACGATCGAAAGAATTAGCCAAAGCATAAAAAAAAGCCCGATTTATCGGGCTTTTTTCTAAACAGTTGTATCTATATGCTTTTCTTCAACATTTTGCCCCGGCAGCGGTCCGCCTTTCGTTACAATCACCACCGCTTCACGCAGGACGCGGTCACCCCCGATCATATAGCCTTTCTGCCATTCCTGAATAATCGTCCCCGCCGGTTTTGTCGGATCGTCAACTTCCTGAACAACTTTATGCAGATTCGGATCAAAAACGCGGCCGATACTTTCAATCGGTGTAATGTTGTTTTTTTCCAGCGCGGAATTCAGATCTTTTTGTGTTAATTCCAATCCGATCAACAAATTTTTGATTAAATCGCTTTGCTCTTCTTTTTCCGTTTCGGGAATACTGGCCATCGCACGAGACAAATTATCATTTACAGGCAAAAGATCCTGCGCAAAAGAGGAAACAGCAAATTTAGAACGCTTTTCCAACTCTTGCTGCGTTCGCCGGCGCAGATTTTCCATTTCCGCATGCGCCCTCATATATAAATCTTTATATTTGTCAATTTCAGCCTGAAGCTGAGCGATTTCATCCTTTTGCGATTCTTCGGCCGAAACATCCTGCTCCGAAACCTCTTGATCCGAACAATTTGTTTCCTGATCCAATTCGTCGTTTTCCGCTTCATGTTTATGATGATGTGTCATCTTCCTACCCTATCAGTTTACTTACAACTTGTGACGTATAGTTTACCAGAGGAATAATTCTGGCGTAATTCATTCTTGTCGGCCCGATAATCCCCATAGCGCCTATAATTTTTTCATTACTGTTGCGATACGGCGCCATGATCATCGAACAGCCGGACAAAGCAAACAATTCGTTTTCCGACCCGATATAAATTTGTATTCCCTCCGCTTTTTCAGTCAAATCAAGCAGCTTTGTCATACTCTCCTGCGTTTCCAGAATATTAAAAAGAGTCCGGATTCTTTCCAAATCCTCGGCCGCCTGAATGTTTTCCAGTAAATTAGCCTGTCCTTTGACAATTAGAAAGCCTTTTTTATCGCCGCTCCATGCCGCCAAACCTTCGGCAACCAAACGCGAAGAAGCCGCATCCAGTTGCGCTTTATGCGAATCCATTTCGGTTAAAATTTCAGACCGCGCTTCTTCTAATGTTTTGCCTTGCAAACGGGCATTTAAATAATTTGTCGCTTCTGTCAGCGCCGCCGGAAGCGTTCCTGCGGGAATAGAAATCAATCTGTTTTCGACAATACCGTCTGCCGTAACCATAACAACCAAAGCGCGCCCGGATCCCAAATACACAAATTCAATATGCTTTAACGGCGCTTCCGTTTTCGGCGCGACAACCAAACCGGCACATTTTGACAGTCCCGAAAGCATTGTTGTCGCTTGGGTCAGCATTGTTTCCATATTCACGCCCGTCGTACGGCAATGCGCTTCTATAGCGTGGCGTTCTTCCTTTTCCAAAGAACCGATTTCCAAGAATCCGTCTATAAATAATTTCAATCCGCGCTCTGTCGGAATCCGTCCCGCGGAAGTATGAGGCGAAAATAATAATCCGGCTTCTTCCAAATCCGCCATCACATTGCGAATTGTCGCCGGAGAAAGCGAAATGTTCAATAGTTGAGAAATCGTTTTTGATCCGACTGGTTCTCCCGTTTCCAGATATGCGTCAACGACCGATTTAAAAATATCTCGGAAACGATTGTTTAATTCAAATAAAGTTGATACTTGTTTATTCATAGTTGACAAATGTAGTAATCAGAATATCAAACGTCAACAGAACAAATAAGATATTTTTACAAGGATTCGAAAAAATGGAAAGACCTTCAAAAAGACAGCCCGACGAACTGCGTAAAGTCACAATTGAACCGAACGTCAATAAACACGCCGAAGGTTCCTGCCTGATCAAATGCGGCGATACGCATGTGATCTGCACGGCAACCGTCGAAGACAAAGTGCCGATGTGGATGCGCAACACCGGCCGCGGTTGGGTAACGGCCGAATACGGCATGATTCCCCGAGCCACCGGCACGCGCACCGACCGCGAAGCCAAAAAAGGACAGTCCGGCCGCACACAGGAAATTCAAAGACTGATCGGACGGGCTTTGCGTTCAGTTGTTGATCTGAAAGCTTTGGGAGAAATCTGCATTAAAATCGACTGCGATGTCATTCAAGCCGACGGCGGCACGAGAACGGCTTCGATCACCGGCGGTTACGTTGCTTTACATTTGGCTTTGCAAAAATTGCGCGAACATCGCCGGTTCTACACATTGCCTCTGTTCGACACGGTTTCCGCCATTTCCTGCGGTATTTACGAAGGCACGCCCGTTTTGGACTTGGATTATACGGAAGATTCCAACGCGCAAACCGACTCAAACTTTGTTATCACGGGAAAAGGCGGCATCGTGGAAATTCAAGGAACAGCCGAACGCACGCCGTTCACACCGGACGAATTTAAGCGACTGTACGAGCTGGCCTGCAAAGGAACAAACGAATTAAGCAAACTTCAGCATGAGGTTTTAGGGGAATAACATGCGCAAACTGATTGAAAAACGAATCGTTCTGGCCACGCATAACGCCGGAAAAGTCAAAGAAATGCAAGCG
>JAFVEJ010000104.1 GCA_017476085.1 Alphaproteobacteria bacterium | reverse complement strand
TCTTCCGCAGCAGGCGTTTCAGCAGCCGGAGCTTCAACGTATTCGTATTCGATGGCTTCTTCTGCGGCGGGCGTTTCAGCAGCCGGAGCCTCGACATATTCGTATTCTATTTCCTGACCTTCAGGAACTTCTACATATTCATATTCTGCTTCCTGACCTTCAGGGACTTCTACATATTCATATTCGACTTGTTCTTCAGCGGCCGGTGTGTTTGGCTGTTCTGGCATAAATAAATGCTCCCAAATGAAAAAATATTTTAAGCATTTTCCTAGAAAATGATTTAAGAAACAAGCTTAAAACAAAAAAAGGCGGAAAAATCCGCCTTTTTTCGTGATTTTAATTCCTTAAACAGGTTTCCAAATTTCTTCGGAACGTTCAAAACTCAACGAAAGCAAGCTTAATTCGGAAACAAATTCCTTCGGCAGACGTTGCTGTTCAACGAACGGACGGAAATATTTAGCCTGATCTTCCGTATCCTTTAAGCCTTCCGCTTTGTCAATGGACATCAAGTCTTTGAATTTTTCTTCTGTAAAGTCCAAACCGGTCATATCCAGATCTTTGTAATACGGCATTAAACCGACAGGACCTTCCTGTGCGCCGACGCGGTCATGAACGCGGTCAATGATCCATTTCAGAACGCGCATATTGTCGCCGTAACCCGGCCACATAAAGTGTCCGTTTTCATCTTTGCGGAACCAGTTGACACGGAAAATCTTCGGCGCTTTCGGAGCCAAACGCATCATTTCCAGCCAATGCGACCAGTAATCGGCCATGTTGTAACCGCAGAACGGCAGCATTGCGAACGGATCGCGGCGGATACCGCCGGCACCTTCGGCCGCAGCGGTTTTTTCGGATCCCATTGTCGCAGCGAAATAGACGCCGTGGCTCCAGTTAAACGACTGGTAAACCAGCGGTGTGTTATGAGCCAAACGGCCGCCGAAAATAAACGCGGAAATGGGCACGCCTTCCGGATTTTCCCAATCGGGATCGATTGTCGGGCACTGACGCGCCGGCGCCGTAAAGCGGGAATTCGGATGCGCCGCCGGTGTTTCCGAAGCGGGCGTCCAATCGTTGCCTTTCCAGTCGATCAGATGAGCGGGCTTTTCATCTGTCAGACCTTCCCACCACACATCGCCGTCATCGGTCAACGCGACGTTTGTAAAGATCGTGTTCGCGCGGCAGGACTGAATCGCATTGTAGTTCGTTTTTTCGGATGTGCCCGGAGCGACTCCGAAGAAGCCGGCTTCGGGGTTAATCGCATACAAACGACCGTCTTTTCCCGGTTTGATCCAAGCGATATCGTCGCCGACCGTCCAGACTTTCCAGCCTTTGAATGAAGCGGGCGGAATCAACATGGCCAGGTTCGTTTTGCCGCAGGCACTCGGGAAAGCGGCGGAAACGTATGTTTTTTCACCCTGCGGGTTTTCAATGCCGACAATCAGCATATGTTCGGCCAGCCAGCCTTCGTCACGCGCCTGAACGGTCGCGATACGCAAAGCCAGACATTTTTTGCCTAACAGAGCGTTGCCGCCGTAACCGGAACCGAACGACCAAATTTCGCGCGCTTCGGGGAAGTGGGTGATGTAAGTGTTTTCAGGATTGCACGGCCAGGCCACATCTTCTTTGCCGTTATCCAAAGGCATGCCG
>JAFVEJ010000103.1 GCA_017476085.1 Alphaproteobacteria bacterium | reverse complement strand
CGACTTTTCGATTCGTCAGGGTTCCGCTGGTACTCGGGGCCAACGTTTATTTTTAAGGGAGCTGTCCCTGCGGCGGGCAACGTGCTTTTATCAGGCGTCGAAGTCTTGTCGTATTACGGCGCCCACCTATACAAGGCGGCCCACGCGACGCGTGTTATGATCCAACGGTCAGAGAGGTTGTCTTCCACCACAAGTTTTAAGAAAGCAGGACGATGGATTATACCTTCTTAAAAAGACAGTTGCGCACGGCGGCCGTGCATAAGCGTTCCGAAATCGCTTTGGATCACGCGTTATGGTGTGCGGAAGAAATTGTAAATCGGTTTAATGAGCTGTCTTTGCCGGAAAATCCTGTTTTCTCGGCTTATTGGCCGATGAAAACCGAACTGGATATGCGGCCGTTGATGCATTCTTTGTTCAACCGCGGTTTTACGGTTTCCTTGCCTGTCGTTTCGGGAAAGAATGAGCCTTTGCTGTTCAGACGGTGGGAACCCGGTGCGGCGCTTGTCGAAGGGCCGTACGGCACCGAACAGCCCGATGAAAAATATGAAGTCGTCACGCCGACGGTTTTGTTGCTGCCGCTTTTGGCGTTCGACCGTCAGGGCGGCAGATTGGGATACGGCGGCGGTTTTTACGACAGAACGGTAAAATTGTTGCGTCGGACGGGAAACCCTGTCGTCATCGGCGTGGCTTTTTCCGATCAGGAAATTGCTCAAGTTCCGTTGGAAGAAACAGATGAAAAGCTGAACTTCGTTTTAACGGAAACGGAAATCATAAAGGGAATTTGATGCGTATTTTATTTTTGGGCGATGTGCTGGGCAAATCAGGCCGTCATTTGGTGTCGGATACTTTGCCCGATTTTCGCCGCCGCTATCATGTTGATTTTACGATTGTCAATGGGGACAACGCCGCGCACGGATTCGGGTTGAGCCTGAGTGTCTGCCGTGAGTTGTTTCAAGCGGGTGCGGATGTGATCACGTCGGGTAATCACGGCTGGATCGCCAAAGAAATTCAGCCTGTTCTGGATAAGTAAAATCGTTTGCTGCGGCCTGCAAATTATCCGGCGGGAACGCCCGGAAAAGGCGCGGGGCTGTACCGTTTGCCGGACGGCCGCAAAGTCGGTGTTCTGCATGTGCAGGGGCGTGTTTTCAAGGACGCGATCGAAAATCCTTTTCATGCGGCAAAACAATGGGCGGATGCCGTAAAGCTCGGACAAGGCGCGCAGGCGATGGTCGTTGACATTCATGCTGAAGCGACCAGCGAAAAAATGGCGTTCGGGCAATATTTGGACGGTTCCGTTTCTCTGGTGGTCGGATCGCACACGCATATTCCGACGGCGGATGCGCAAATTCTGCCGAACGGGACGGCTTATTTGACGGATGCGGGAATGTGCGGCTGTTTTGATTCCGTGATCGGCATGAAAAAAGACGAACCCGTCCGCCGTTTTGTCACGAATATGACAACTGAAAAATATGAGCCGGAAAAAGGCGAAGCTACTGTTTGCGGCGTAATGGTCGATACAAACGACATAACGGGGTTGGCCGAAAAAATTTATATGATTCGTTATGGCGGGCGATTACAGGAATCTTTACCGCCGCTTTAAATGGTGTTAAAAGAAAAAACGATATTTTTTTTTAACTTAAAGACCGAGGAGTACTATGTCAGGTCATTCACAATTTAAAAATATTATGCATCGCAAAGGCGCGCAGGATAAAATCCGCGCCCGCACTTTTTCCAAACTGGGCCGTGAAATCACGGTCGCCGCGAAGTCCGGTTTGCCTGATCCGGCGTATAACCCGCGTTTGCGCGCCGCGATAGCCGCCGCTCGCGCTGAAAACATGCCGAAAGACAACATTAAGCGTGCGATTGAAAAAGCCGCGACGGGCGATGCCGCAAACTATGAAGAAATCCGTTATGAAGGATTCGGCCCGGGCAATGTTGCCGTGATCGTCGAAGCGTTGACCGATAATCCGAAGCGCACCGCGCCGATCGTTCGTTCGATTTTCGGCAAGGCCGGCTGCGTGATGGGCGAAACCGGTTCCGTCGCGTTTAACTTTCAGCGGATCGGATTGATTGAATATCCTGCTTCCGTTGCCGAAGCCGACGCGATGTTTGAAGCCGCTCTGGAAGCCGGCGCCGATGATGTGGAATCAGATGAAGAAACGCATCGCATCACTTGTACGCCGGATGATTTGGGAACGGTTCGCGAAGCTTTGGAAGCTAAATTCGACACGCCGACGATTTGTCGTTTTGACTGGAAACCGTTGGTCGAAGCTGAATTAACAGATGTTGAAACCGCCAAAAAATTCTTTGATTTCGTTGAAACGCTGAATGATGAAGAAGACGTGCAGCGCGGCGCTTCCAATGTTTCCGTTTCCGATGAGATCATGGCCAAATTGGAAGATTAATTTTGGCGGTCGTGCGGATTTTAGGACTTGATCCCGGCCTGCGTCATACAGGCTGGGCAGTCATTGACTGCAACGGTTCCAAAATAACCTATGTCGCGTCGGGAGTAGCGGATTCGGACGATTCGCTTTCATTGGCGGAACGATTGCTGGAACTGCATCAGAAAATCCGCGCTGTAATCATCGAGTTTACACCTGACGAGGCTGCCGTAGAGCAGGTGTTTGTCAACAAGAACCCCGAAACGACGCTGAAACTGGTACAGGCCAGAGGCGTCGTTTTGATGACTCCGGCCTCTTGCGGCATTCCCGTTGAGGAATACGGCGCAAACCAGATCAAGAAAGCCGTGGTCGGTGTCGGTCATGCCGAAAAGGCGCAGGTCGATATGATGGTGCATACGTTATTGCCGGCAGCCGGAAAGATGAAGCCTGACGCGGCGGATGCTGCTGCTGCTGCGATTTGCCATTCCTTTTTGCGCGTGACAAAAGAACGATTAAAACTGCTTTCGGAGCTGACAAAGAAATGATAGCGAAACTACGGGGAAACGTTGATTCTTTCGGGGACGGCTTTTTGATTTTGGACGTGAACGGTGTCGGTTACCGGCTGTTTTGTTCGGGGCGGACGCTGTCGAAAATGCCACATGCCGGCGGCGAAGCGACGCTGTTGACTGAAATGCAGGTGCGCGAAGACAGTATCAAGCTGTTCGGTTTTGCGGATGAAGCGGAAAAAAGTTGGTTTGCTTTGCTGACGACCGTGCAGGGGGTTGGTGCAAAAGTCGCTCTGGCGATTTTATCTGCATTGTCGCCCGAAAATCTGTCGCTGGCGATTGCTTCCGGCGATTCGAAATCGATGTCGCGGGCAAACGGCGTCGGCCCCAAACTGGCCGTGCGCATCGTGACGGAATTGAAAGGCAAGATCGGTTCTTTGTCTTCAATTACCGATTCGGATATGGCCATCGGAGCGACTGCGGAAAAAGCGGCTTCGGGCGGTGCCGCGGACGATGTGATTTCCGCATTGATTAATATGGGATACGCGCGTATGGACGCCGTTTCCGCCGTATCCAAAGCGCTGAAAACGGCAGGCGCGGACGCAGGCTTTGCCGATCTGATCCGTGAAGCGCTGAAAGGGTTTGCCAAATGAGTGAAGAACGCTTGATTTCCGGAGCGCGGCGTGAAGGGGACGAAGAACTGGTAAAGCTGCGTCCTCAGCGATTGGAAGATTTTACGGGGCAGAAAATCGTCTGCGAAAATCTGAAAATCTTCATCACGGCAGCATTGGCCAGAGGCGAGGCGCTGGATCATGTCCTTCTGTCGGGGCCTCCGGGGCTTGGGAAAACGACGCTGGCACAGATTGTTGCGCATGAATTGGATGTTGATTTTCGTTCGATCGCTGCGCCGACGATTACGAAGATCGGCGATTTGGCCGCGATCTTGACGACGGTTCAGCCGAATTCCGTTCTGTTCATTGATGAAATCCATCGCTTGCTGCCGACGATTGAAGAAACGCTTTATTCCGCGATGGAGGATTTTCAGCTGGACGTTTTGGTCGGTTCGGGACCAGCCGCGACAACCGTCCGCGTGCCTCTGCAGCCGTTTACGCTGATCGGTGCGACAACACGGTCGGGCTTGCTGAGTCAGCCTTTGCGTGATCGGTTTGGCATTCCTTTGCGGCTTGATTTTTACGATCCGGCGGAGCTGAAAAAGATTGTCATTCGCGGCGCGGGCATTTTGAATATCGGCATTACGGACGACGGCGCGGTTGAAATCGCCAAGCGGTCGCGGGGAACGCCGCGTGTGGCGGGACGGCTGTTAAAGCGCGTCCGCGACTTTGCCGTATTTGAGGGCAGAAAGGAAATCGACGCCGCGTTGGCGGACAGGGCATTGCAAAGACTGGATGTTGACAAGCAGGGCTTGGATATGATGGACAGACGCTATCTGACCTGCATTGCTCAAAAATATGCGGGCGGGCCGGTCGGCGCGGA
This sequence comes from Alphaproteobacteria bacterium, assembly GCA_017476085.1. The sequence goes on along the minus strand of JAFVEJ010000103.1, from coordinate 1,894 downwards.
CACTCTGGCAGCGGCGTTGTCCGAGGAGCGCGACACGATCGAGGAAGTCATCGAGCCGTATCTGCTGCAGCAGGGCTATATTCAGCGCACGCCGCGCGGCCGTATGCTGTCGGCGATGGGTTTTAAGCATTTGGGGCTGAGCGTGCCCGCATCATCTCAAAATGATTTGTTTGCGGGGCAAAATTAAAGAGGAATAAAAAAATGAAAACATATATGCCGATCAGTATCTGCTATGAAGACACGGATGCGGGCGGTGTCGTGTATCATTCTAAGTATTTGGGCTTTGCCGAACGGGCGCGGATGTTTTTTTTGCACGAGCATGGCATTTCCTGCAAAGAAATGGCGCAAAACGAAAAACCTTGCGGCTTTATGATCAAACATTGTGAAATTGATTACAGAAGGCCGGCTTTGTTGGAAGATGAATTGATTGTCGAAACGGAGCTGTTGGAATTAAGAGGTGCCGGGTTCGATTGTTTGCAGGTCGTCAAACGCGGCGAAGAAACGTTGGTCGAAATGAAATTGCAGGTCGTTTGCGTAACGCCTGCGGGAAAACCGACGCGCATTCCTGAAAAGGTCAGAATAAAATTAGCCGAACTTTCGTAAAGTGTTAATGAATATAGTTTAAGCTCTCCTTAAAAGTATACTTTAATATAAGGAGAGCTTTTCTATGCCGGCAGGATCTGTAACAACGGCTGTAGCCAGTCTGTCTATGTGGGGATTGTTTCTGCAAGCCGATTTTGTCGTAAAGACGGTCATCATTATTTTAGCAATGGCTTCGATTTGGTCGTGGGCAATTATTTTTGAAAAAATTATGTTGCTGCGTTCAGCGACTGAAGACGCCAAAAAATTTGAAGCGCAGTTCTGGTCTGGCGGATCATTGGACGAAATGTTTGATAAATTAGAAGCCAAACCGTTTCGTTTGGATCCGATGTCTGCCGTTTTCGTTGCGGCGATGCGGGAATGGCGACGGTCTTCCGGCACTTTGGGAATGGGCGGCGTGCACGGTACAAGCCTGAATCAGCGTATTGACCGCGTGATGCAGGTGACTATGGACCGCGAAATGGATCGTTTGGAAAAGCGTATGACTTTTTTAGCTTCAACCGGCGCGGTTTATCCGTTTATCGGATTGTTCGGAACGGTTTGGGGAATTATGAACAGCTTTCATAATATCGGGTCGAGTTCAAATACTTCTTTGGCGGTAGTAGCTCCCGGCATTGCGGAAGCTTTGTTCGCGACAGCTTTAGGGTTGACGGCGGCTATTCCGGCGGTGCTGGCCTATAATAAACTGTCCAGCGATATGAACCGGTACGCGAAAACGTTGGAAAACTTTGCGGGCGAGTTCAGTACGATTCTGTCCCGTCAAATTGATGATACTGCGTATCGTTCCGAAAAACGGAGCGGCTGAGATGGGGGCTGCGGTTAAATTTTCAAAACGCGGCAGACGGCAGAAAGCTTATTTTGCGGAAATCAACGTGACGCCGTTTGTTGACGTGATGTTGGTGCTGTTGGTGATTTTTATGGTAACGGCACCGATGATGACAACCGGTATTTCTTTGGATTTGCCGCATGGCGACGGGCAGGCGATGGAGGAAGCCGATCGTGCCGTGGATATCAGTATTGATGCCAAATCCAAAATCTATTTGGGTGATGAAACCGTTCAGCCGGATATGCTTGTTAAAAAATTGCAGGCCATGCAGAAAAGCAATCCGGATTTAAAAATAGTGATCAGCGGAGACCGGGAAACGTCTTACGGTCAGGTGATAGAATTGATGAGTTTGCTGCGGCTGGCCGGTATTTCCAAAGTCGGATTGAAAACCGGCGATATGGTTGATGCGGGAATTTTGAATAAAAAGACCGAGACTAAGAAAAAATAGGGGTTTTAACCGGTGGGATT
>JAFVEJ010000102.1 GCA_017476085.1 Alphaproteobacteria bacterium | reverse complement strand
CGGTAACCAACGTATTTTCCAAATCGGCCCGATTGATTTTGTCTTCTTCGATTTCGCGCAAAGCGATAACGGGGTTTTTATCGCGATCCTGTTCTACTTTCATCTGAGCGCCGGCGCTGATGTCCTTTGCGCGCTGAGCAGCCAGCAAAACCAGTTCAAAGCGGTTGGGAATCTTTTTAACACAGTCTTCTACAGTAACGCGTGCCATTTTTTTACTTCCAAAATTTTAAGAGTGTACACAAAACTTTAAGGATTATTGTTATATCGTCATTTTATTCAAAAAAGCAAGCCCCTTCTTTATAAAAAATATAGTTTAAGCATAGATACAAAATCATCTTGGCAGAATTGAATTTTCGATTTATTCTATGGAAGAATTTTTAAATATATCTAAAAGGAATACGTTATGCGTTGTTATGCAGGAGAAAAAATCGCTTTGTTTATTGATGGCTCTAATTTATATGCGGCCGCAAGAGCTTTAGGATTTGATATTGATTACAAGAAACTTTTGGACTTTTTTTCTACAAAAGGACGATTAATCAGAGCGTTTTATTATACAGCTTTAGTTGAAGACCAGGAATATTCACCAATCCGTCCCTTGGTTGATTGGCTGGATTATAACGGCTATACTATGGTTACCAAACCGACCAAAGAATTTACGGACGCGATGGGGCGCCGAAAAATCAAAGGCAATATGGATATCGAGCTGGCTGTGGATTTAATGGAAATGGCGGAAAGCATTGATCATGCCATTTTATTTTCCGGTGACGGCGATTTCCGCAGGTTGGTCGAAGCCGTCCAGCGCAAGGGTGTCCGGGTGACAGTCGTTTCCACAGTTCAGTCCCAACCGCCGATGGTTGCGGATGAATTACGCCGTCAAGCCGATCATTTCACGGATTTATCCGATCTGGTTCAAGATATTTCACGCGGACCGCAAACGGCAAAGAATGAGCCCGACTTTTCAAAGGCTCAATCTATTTTGTTCAGTGACGTTGAAGCTACGGATTATGTTCCCTGATTTTATTTGTCCGGACAAAACTTGCCGTTATTGCCCTCGATTGGTTTCTTTTTTAGAAAAAAATCGACGTTTGTATCCTGATTTTTTTAATGCGCCCGTTCCTTCTTTAGGGGAATTAAGCGCGGAATTGCTGATCGTCGGACTGGCTCCCGGATTAAAAGGAGCCAATCGGACGGGGCGGCCGTTTACCGGCGATTTTGCCGGTGATTTATTATACGGTCATCTGCATGATTTCGGTTTTTCAAAAGGAACCTATCTGGCGCGTCCCGATGATGGCGTCCGATTAGTCAATGCCCGTCTGACGAATGCTGTGCGATGCGTTCCGCCGGAAAACAAACCGACCGGCGAGGAAGTTCGTTTATGCGGTCGTTTTTTAGAACAGGAAATTAAAGCTATGCCGAACTTAAAGGTGATTTTGGTTTTAGGCGGGTTGGCGCACAATGCGGTTTTGTCTGTTTTAGATCAGAAAAAAACGGCCTTTAAATTTGCTCACAACGCCTTGCACACTTTAAATTGGAACGGCAAAACAATCCGATTATTGGACACCTACCATACATCGCGTTACAACGTGAACACCGGCAAATTGACGCCGGACATGTTCACGGCTGTTTTTAAAACCTTATTAAAAACGCTTAAAGCTTAATTTTCAGAATTTTTCTCTTCAGAAGAAACCGATCCGAACAAACCTCCGGCAGGGGACGGTTTCTTTTGAACCGTTTTGCCGAGAGGCAAACCTGCGGACAAGGCTTTGATTCTGTTTTGTAAAGACGGATGTGTCGAAAACAATTCCGCAACGGAAGACGGTATATCCACAATGCCGAACGCTTTCATTTCGGAAGGCAACGGCTGTACTTTTTTCGTTCCCAACACTTGCAGCGCCTCAATCATATCATTCGGACTTCCCAGCAATTCGGCAGCTCCGGCATCGGCTTTGTATTCTCTGTGTCTGGAAAAAGCGAAAGCGACGATACTGGCTAAAATCCCGAATAAAATCTCGCAGATTTGAACTGTGAAGTAATATCCGATTCCGTTTGAACGCCGACGGTGATCATCGCCGTTTTTGGACGAATTCAGAAAAAAAGCAACTACCCGCGCAAAAAAGAAAACAAAAGTATTTAACACGCCCTGAATCAAAGTCATTGTCACCATATCGCCGTTTTTTATATGCGACATTTCATGGGCTAAAACGGCACGGACCTGCGAACGCGTCATTGAGCGCATCAATCCCGTTGACACGGCGACAAGAGAATCATCTCTGAAAGCTCCGGTAGCAAAAGCGTTTGCCGTTCCTGAATAAATTGCGACTTCTGGCATTTTTACACGCGCAGCATCGGCCAAATCGCCGATCGTTTTGACCAACCATCTTTCCTCTTCCGTTTGCGGTTCGGAAATCACGCGCGCATTGACCGATATTTTAGCCAAGCTTTTTGACATCATTAAGGAAATAAAAGAGCCGGTGAATCCCAAAACAGCGGAAAAGGCCAGCAGTTGGTTATAATCTATCCCGTTTTCCGTCATCCAGCGGTCAACACCGAGCAAACGAACCAGAAAACCTATTGTGATTAACACGACAAGATTGATGCACAGAAATAAACCGACTCTTTTAATCATTGTGTTTTTCCTTCTTTGAAGCCCGAACTGATTCCATAATAAACACCAGGCACAAAAAAGAAAAGCCGATCCCACAGAGTAAAGCGAAATGATAGGATTGAAGCAAAGCCGCCCTTTCCTCTAATCCCGAAGACAACAGCCAAGATTGCCGCGCTTCGAAAATGCCGACGGACACAACGCTGCCCATAGCTATTCCCGTATTGCGGAACAAAGACAAAATGCCGCTGGCCATTCCCGTACTGTCTTTAGGAGCGGCATTCAAAATAGCCGTATTAACGGACGGTTGGAAAAAAGCGTTGCCCACTCCCATCACAATCTGCATTAAAACCAGCCAAAACAAAGGCGTTGTTCCTGTTGTCCGACTGAAAAGGAAAAGTCCCGCTCCCAGCAGCAGCATTCCTGCCGGCATTCTTTTTTGCGGAGACAAGGTCCCCGTAAAAATCGCCGTTATTAAATAAAACAAAGAAAACGGCAAAATCAGCAAGCCGGTCAAAGAGGCCGAATTATTCAATACGCCTTGGGAATAAAAAGGAAAAAGAATTGTATTCGGATACATCGCCAGATAAGAAACCATCAAAGCCAGATTGCAAAACAGGAATACGGGCGACAAAAACAGTTTAAAACTGACCAACGGCGCGGGGGTTCTGTTTTCATGCACAATGAACAAAATCAGACAAAAAACCGATATCGCCGCAATTATCCCGACTTTCGGATTCAGCACACCGACGACGGGGGCTTGAGCGATCACAAACAAAACGGATGCAATACTTGCTGTCAAAAGAACCGTCCCTAAAATATCAATCGGAATTTTTTCAGAACTTCTTTTAGCCGGAATAATTCTTACGGACAGAATCATTGAAATGAAAGACAAAAGACAACTGGGAAAGAAAATGGCTCTCCATGAAAAGTTTTCCATTAAAAATCCGCTGACCGCCGGTGCCGTCATTCCGGCCAAATGAGTGATGGCCCCCATAAATCCTAAAGCTTTTCCGCGTTGTTTTTCTTTAAAAACAGAGGAAACAATGCTGAATGAATTTGCGATCAGAATTGATCCTCCCGCCCCCTGTATCACTCTGGCGATCAAAAGCATACCGAAATTGACGGAAAAATATGAAAGCGCGGCTCCCGCTCCAAAAGTCAGAAAACCTAAAGTATATAGCTTTCTGCGATTAACCATATCCCCTAACCGTCCAAAGAAAATCAAAAGACTGGTCAGAATAATCTGATAAGCCAGCATCACCCATTGAATTGTTGACACCGGCAGCGCAAAAGCCGAAGAAATTCTGTACAGAGCGATATTAACCGCCGAAAAATCCAGCATACTGATAAAATTTCCCAAAGAAGTAACGGCGAAAATAATCCATTTGATCTTTTGATGGTGCATAATCTAACCTGTTTTTTTTTAAATATAAATCAAGCATATGATATTATTATTTTTAACGAAAACTTCTGCCGTATTTTCAGGCAGAGTAGAATCTCTTTTCGTAAAAAGCAAAAGTTTTTAAACTTTTCAATAAAAGATTAATTTTTTCCAGCTATGCTTATGTCCAGTTTTGATAAACAGAAGAGGTTTAATCCTATGAAAAAGCTTTTATTAGCAACAGTTTTCGGTTTGACTGCATTTTCTGCTCAGGCTCAGGAACAAAGTTATCCCGGCGCACGTTCGTACGCGGATATAACAAATCCTTTCTACATTCCGGAACGGGCTTTTTTAGCCGATTCCAATCTTTCTTATTCCCGCGTCAAATTAAACGCCTCTATTAATGCGCCGGCAAAAACCAGATTCAGAGTGTTGAAAAACGCTGACAAATACACGGCATCCGAAACATTAACTTACGGCATTACAGGCACTTGGGCGATTTACGGAACCCTCAATTATGATTGGACTAAGAAGGAAGGCGCTTCTTCTTTCCGCGACTGGTCATGGACAGTAGGAACGAAAGTCAACACGATTGAAGACGCTTGGCGCGTTCAGATCGGTGCTGACGTAACGCGTACGGATTATACAAAATGGAAAAACGTTGATAACGAAGATCAAAAAAACACACATTTGTATTTAATGGCCGGAACCGAAACAAGCGACAAAGTTTTCGCTTATACGCGTTTTGATTACCAAAACATCGATTACGGCAACAATCAGCAATATGACGTTTTCAGCATTGATGCCGCTCTGCACTTGATTCCTGCGGCACAAACAACCGCTGATGTCGGACTGCGTTTTTCATGGGATACGATGAACAATGTCAGGAACAAAGATCTGACTTTCTTTGCGGACGGTTATACAAACCTTTACCAGAATGTAGCTCTCGGTTTGAAATTTGATTATGTTCTGGCCAGCTCCAATAATATCAAACTGCCCTTCTCTCCGACGAATCAAGGAGCTTATACGCTGGGCGTCAATTTGAAATATGAATTTTAATCCATTTAAAAGGGCGGGTAAAACCCGCCCTTCTTATATTAAATCGCGTCCACAGCCTTTTCAGCGAAAGAATCTCTGTTGATTATTGCTTCATAATAACGCTTAAACACTTCTGCCGGATCTGATATTTTGCCGTCATTCAAATCAACGACTTTATCCAGATCAATTTCTATTACCAGCATTTTATCGGCATTGCGCAAATTCTGAACAATGTCTTCGGGAACACCGGTTATCGGACAACCGGCGTCCGCAGTCCTTTTAAAGAACAACGAATCTTCAAATAAATAACTGATTTCAGGATTTTCCGGTTCTCCCGCCAATTCAGGCAAAAAAACGGTCACCCTGCCCTCTTTGCTGACAGCGAAAGCCGGAGAAGGTATCTCATTCAAAAGCATCTGTTTTTCTCCTGCGGCAAAAAATTAACGTCCGGAGTTTTTCAACGTTTTTTGCAGCGTTGTCATTTTTTCCAATCTGGTTTCAACCATGCTGCGTTTGTCCAGATCTTTCAGACGCGCCATCAGATCCTCTTTGGAATAATTTTTGTTTTCTTTTTGTTTTTCCGCCATATAAAGCTTTACCGTTTCCTGAACGGCTTCAACCAAAGGAGCCTTTTTTTCAAAGCTGGCATATCTGCTGCCTTCAGTCATTTGATGTATTTGTTTAATCAGCAACAGCTCTGTTTTTGTTGCAGGTTCAATCATTTCCAAAGCTTTGGCATGCTTAGCGATATATTTATCAAGCGTTTCGGAGTTCAGCGGTTTTTTATTAACCTCTTCCACAACCTTTCCGGCATCCTTTTGGTCGGTTTTCACACATTTTCCATCATTCGTATAATAAGCGACTCTGAATCCGCCGGGCGTATATCCGGTTCCGTCATTTCTGATTCCCCAACCGGCACCCAAGTAATTGGCCAACAAAGGATCTTGCTGCAATGAGGTCAGCTCCTCAAATTCTTTTGAAGAAGACGGCTGTTCCATATTAAACCGATTATGTTTAGATAAAGCGTCATATCCCGCAAAATCCGCAGACGTTTCAGCCACCTTATTTCTTCTGCTTTTTTGATCAGCCGTTTTTTGCATTATATCTTCGATATACGGCAATTTTTCCAGATCTTTTCGATACTTGGGAAGATTTCTGATGTCAGCGAGGCGCTCTTTAAAAGATTTTTTATTATTTTCGTCATTCAAATGAAGCTTTTCCATCACGAAATGACGCGTTGCACCATAAGCGCGGGCAGCCAAAGCCGCCGTAGCAGCAGCTGCGGGAACAAGCCCCAAAGAAGCGGCGGAAGCAATTCTTCCGGCTTTTGTTTCGGCCAATTTCTTATGTGCGAACATCACGCGTTCCACAAAAGACGGCGGTTCAATCATTTCCAACTGTTTCTCAACAAATTTCCGATACTCGGCGACGTCTTCTTTTTTCAGTTGATCTTCTTTAAACGTTTCCTTTTTGCCTCTCTTGCTGACGGCATCCACACTGGCTTTTCCGTCATAATCAACATTCCAGACTAATTTGGTGCCTTCTTTTAAATAATTTTCAATCAATGGGTTATGAGATGACAACGCAGCAAAGCGATCGGGAACTTTTTCCCATTCTTTTTTTGCCTTTTTGATTTTATTTTCTTCGCGTTTCTTTTTTGCGTGTTCTATTGCTTCTTCCGCGCCCGCAACAACGTTTCCAATTCCATCTATGAGAAGAGATTCTCCGAACAAATTATCAAATCTGCCGGAACGAGATAACAAATAAACTGCAGCAAAATTTCCCATAACAGTCTCCTAAAAAAATCAATGAAAGTATCATATCAAAAATAGACAAAACAAAGCAAGCTTTTTATAAAGACACTTCACAAAAAGGAACAAAAAATCTTTAGTTTTCCGTTTTTTCATAAAAAAATCGGACAAAAATGTTTTTGTCTATTATTTTGTATGCCAAAAGAAAAGAGGCCGTTTAAAAAGCCTCCTCTTCTTATTATGTGCCGATTTATGACCCGGCAAAAGCGAACATTCCGGTTTATTCCCTGCCTCGGGCAACTTTTAAACGCAAAGCGACGGAAGGATTCTGCGATAAAATTCTGTCGTCAATGATCTTTCCGTTTTTGGTTCTGGAATACATTGTCTGAACGGAAGTATCTGTTTTCGCACCCGTTTTCTTTGCGTAGTTTTCCATAGCGTCCGCAATCCGTTCTTTTGCGGAACTGCGAATCGAAAATGCTTCGGCGGAATCAAGAAAATCCGGTTTGACATACGGACAAACGGCAGCGATTTTTGCCGTCGGCAAAGGTTCGCAAAAACAAGCGTCATCGCCGCGCTTCGCGGCTTTGTCGGCCATAACTTCAAACTGATCGGCATAAAAATCGTCGTATAAAGTCAGATTGTTCGTATCGGCATACCAAGACCGGAAAACCGCGGCTTTGGCTTCTTCCGGATTTTTCATTTTGCGGAACAGATCGGCCATTGGCGTGGAACGGACGGCGACACCGGCTTTTTGAGCCTGAACGACAAAAGCCGTTTCAAACGCGACGGCATCGGCTTCCATCGCACGGTAAGCCTTGATCGTATCGGCGGCAAACGTTTTTTCGTCGTTCACCTGCAAAATCTCCGACTGCAACGCGTGGCGGGCTTCGTGCATAAAAGTCGGCAGCAAATCGCGTTCTTTCATCATCGGATTCAGCAAAATCTGTTTTTTCGATGCGTCGCAGCACCCCGCGTCGGACAAACCTTTTTCAAAGCGGATGTCGAAGCCGAGTTTTTGAACAGCCTCCAATGTCTCGCATCCCATCGGAATTTTTTGCAAAGTCTCAAAGAATTTCAACGCACCCTCCCCCGAAACCGAAAAAGGGGACAGAATAAACCGCCCCCTTTTATTTACAAATTACTTTTGAGCCGCTCTGTCTTGCTCGATGATGATTTTCAGAGCGTCAACGGCGACGCGCACGGCGGCGGAAGTGTCTTCGGACATCTTCTGATCCAAGCCGGCGGCTTCGCGTTCCTGGTTCCAAATCACATG
>JAFVEJ010000101.1 GCA_017476085.1 Alphaproteobacteria bacterium | reverse complement strand
GAATATGCAGCTCCGGTTCAAACGGCTTCGTTTGCGGAATTTGTTTTGCGTCCGCGCGTGATCTTTTTTTCCGTTTTTCTGTTTTTATCGGGGTTTTCATGCGGTATGTATGTTATCCCTTTAACGGCATTGATCCGCAGCAAAGCTTCGGATGCGAACAGAGCCACCGTTTTTGCCGCCGGCAATTTGATTAATGCGGCAGGAATCGCATTAATGGCGCTGATTTTTATCGCGGCGCGTCATGCCGGTTTAAGTATCGCGGCTTTGTTCTTATTCGCCGGAATTGCCAGTTTTATCGTGTCTGTTTATAACTGTTCCGTTTTGCCCGCGGCTTTATTGCGGTCGATCGTTCAAACGATTTTGGAATTTTTCTACCGCGTAACGGTCAAAGGATTACCCAATTTCCAAGCGGCCGGCAAGCGCGTTTTAATCGTGGCCAATCACACATCATTGCTGGACGGTTTGTTGATAGCGGCTTTTATGCCTGAAAAAATCACTTTTGTGATTAAGCCGGAATGGGAAAACAAATGGTTCGCAAAACTGTTCAGCCTGATGATTGATCTGTATCCGTTGGATTTGAACAATCCGCTGTCGATCCGTTCTTTGGTCGATTTGATCAAGAAAAACAATAAAGTGATGATCTTTCCCGAACGCCGGATCAGCGTGACGGGCGCGTTAATGAAAGTCTATGAAGGGGCGGGGCTGGTTGCCGAAAAAGCGAACGCCAATATTTTGCCCGTTCGTATCAACGGGGCGCAGTATTCCAAGTTTTCTTTGCTGAAAGACCGCGTGAAAACGCGTTATTTCCCCAAAATCATTATGAACATTCTGCCGCCCAGAAAGTTTGACATAGATCCGTCCTGGACAAGTCGTCAGCGTAATCACGAAATATCCAATCAGCTTTACGATATGATGACGGATATGCTTTACGAATCTTCCAAGATTAACGAAAATCTGTTTGTTTCGTTGCTGAACGCGTCGAAGGTCAACGGCAAAAATCATATCATTGCGGAAGATGTCAGTCGAAAACCGATTAAATACAAGACATTGATTTTGAAAAGCTATGTCTTGGGCAAAGCTATGGAGCGCTGTTTTGAAGACGAAGAACGGCTGGGGCTTTTATTGCCGAACGTTTTAGCGAACGTTGTGTCGTTTTTCGCTTTGCAAAGCATTGATAAAGTGCCGGCTATGCTGAACTTTTCCACCGGCGTGGCGCAGGTGGTTTCCTGTGTGAAGACGGTGCAGCTGAAAACCGTTCTGACATCAAGGAAATTTATTGAAAACGCTCATTTGGAAAAACTGGAAGAAGCTTGGAAGGAAAACGGCATCAAAGTCGTTTATCTGGAAGATTTCGCTTCGGAAGTTTTGTTTGAGGATAAACTGAAAGGAATATTGGCGTATCTGACTTCAAAGAAGCCGAAAAACGGCCCCGACCATACGGCGGCGATTATGTTTACTTCCGGATCGGAAGGTATGCCGAAAGCCGTGCTGCTGTCTCATCGGAATTTCCAGGCGAACCGTTATCAGGCGCTGAGCGTGATTGCGATCACTTCCGCTGACGTGTTTTTCAATGCGCTGCCGATGTTTCATGCATTCGGTTTGGGGGTCGGCACTATTTTAACGCTTTTATCCGGGATACGAACATTCTTTTATCCGTCTCCGCTGCATTATCGTATTGTGCCGGAATTGGTTTATGAAACAAACGCGACGGTTTTGTGCGGAACGGACACGTTCTTCGCGGGGTATGGCGCAATGGCTCACCCCTACGATTTCTTTGCGCTGCGTTATGCGATTGTCGGTGCCGAAAAGTTGAAGCCGAGCACGTCGGAATTGTGGATGCGTAAATTCGGCGTCCGTATTTTAGAAGGATACGGCGCGACGGAAACGGCTCCGGTTATTTCTTTAAACACGCCGATGTATATTCGGGAAGGTTCCGTCGGCCGCTTGCTGCCAAAAATGGCGGCTAAATTGGAAGAAGTTCCCGGCATTAAAGAAGGAGCCAAGCTGTTGGTTTCCGGAGATAATGTGATGCAGGGCTATATGAAAGCCGATAATCCGGGTGTTTTGATTCCACCAAAAGACGGATGGCACGATACGGGCGATATCGTCACGATTGACAAAGACGGTTTTGTTTTTATTCAAGGGCGTGCTAAACGCTTCGCCAAGATCGGCGGTGAAATGGTTTCTTTGACGGCGATAGAACAGTTGTTGTCGAAGCTTTATCCCGATGCGGTGCAAGGTCTTGTTTCCGTTCCCGATCCGAAGAAGGGTGAAAAGCTGGTTTTGATTACGACGAAACAGGATACTGATCTGTCTGAAATCAGAGCTTATATTAAAGATCAAGGCTTTAACGAACTCGGATCTCCGTCCAAGTTTATTTATGTGAAAGAGCCGCCTGTTTTGGGGTCGGGGAAATTCGATTACATTACGGCGGCGAAGATGGCCGAAGAACAAGAGGCATAGGAATAAAGAAAAGGCGGCATTTCTGCCGCCTTTTTTATCGAAAGAAATCTAAACGAGCGTACCCGCGCGGGACTGAATGAACTGTGTCATTTTTTCAACGGCGCGGTTTTCGATTTGACGCACGCGTTCGCGGGAAATGCCCAGACGTTCGCCTAAAGCATCCAATGTGTCGGGTGTTTCGGACAGCTTGCGTGCCTGGATGATCGCGCGTTCGCGGTCGTTCAGTTTGCCCATCGCCTGCGCCAGCAGCTGCAGACGCATCGTGTTTTCCTGATGTTCGGCCAGCGATTCTTCAATGTTGTGGTCATCGCTTAAAAAGTCCTGTTTTTCGGCATAGCCGTCCTCATAAACAGGCGTGTTTAAAGAAACGTCTCCGTTTAAACGGATATCCATTTCCGCGACATCTTCTTCGGGCACATTCAGGTTTTGCGATATTTCTTTGATGCTTTCCTGATCTAACGACGTATTGTCGTAAAGTCCCAGTTTCGCTTTGATTTTGCGCAGATTGTAAAACAACCGCTTTTGTGCCGCGATTGTGCCGATCCGCACTAAAGACCAGGATTTTAAAATAAATTCGTTGACGGCGGCTTTAATCCACCAAACCGCATAGGTGGAAAGCCTGTTGCCTTTATCCGGTTCAAAGCGTTTGACCGCCTGCATCAGGCCGATATTGGCTTCGGAAATCAAATCCTCCATAGGCAGGCCGTAGAACCGATAGGAAAAGGCGACTTTAGCAGCCAACCGCAGATGTGCCGAAATCAGTTTCTTTGCTGCGGACAAGTCGCCATGATTGCGAAACCGGTTCGCCAGCATGTATTCTTCTTCGGCAGATAAAACGGGAATGCGTCTGATTGACGCCAAATAAGATTGTATGCCGTTTTGAACGACTGGTAAAAAAGCTGTTGTCATCGTCATATCCTTTCATTAAGCAACATGACATCTCTGTCTTTCAAAGAACCTCCCATGAGCATTCTTATCACGAAACAGAGTACAAAAAAATCTATGAAAAAGCAAGCATCAAAAAGGATATGACGCACTTTGTTCAATTCCGCGCGATCGGGCCGGATTTAAAAGCAACTCTTTTAATCAATCGGCTGTTTTTCGTTCGAAGCGGTTTCCAAACGTTTGACCATGGTCAGCACGTTTTCTTCGTTTTTGTATTCATATTCAACGGAATCCATGATCTGTTTTACCATAAAAATGCCCAGATTGCCGATTTCACGGTCTTCTATTTTTGCCGTAATATCAGGATCCGCTTTGTTCAACGGGTTAAACGGCTTTCCTTTGTCGCGGAATACCAAAGACATAAAAGCGGGCGTTCCGCCGACACAACAACGAATCGTCGCTGTTCCTTTGGCCGGCGCATATGCGTAATGACAGATGTTGGTAAAAATTTCATCCAACACGATATTCGTTTTGGCGATGGTTTCCGGCGATGCGGAGGCTTTTTTCAACATCTCGTCAACAAAGTTCATAACTTCGCCCTGATGTTCGATTTCAGCGGGAACGGTCAGCGTTTTCGGATGATATGTCAAAGCCAGCATAGTTAAATCGTCGGATTGTTCCGCGCCGTCAACATACGCGGCAACCGCTTCATGAACGGCCGTCAGCAGTCCTTTCGGCGCTTTATCAGCGTTTTCGTTCAAAACGTCGTGCAAACGGTCGTCTCCAAATAATTCGAGGTTTTTATTTTGAGCTTCCGTAACACCGTCGGTATATAAAAATATGGTGTCGCCGCCGTCCAGACATGTTTCGCTCTGTTGATACGCAAAAGAATCCAGAGCGCCCAACATAAATCCCGGTTTTAACGTCATTCGTTCAAAACCGCCGTCCGCCCGTTTTATCAACGGAGGATTGTGTCCCGCATTGACATAGGTGAATTTGCCGGTTTCGATTTCCAATATCCCCATAAACGCCGTTACAAACATGCCGGCTTCATTGTTTTCACATAATTTTTCGTTGGTATGATAAAAAATTTCTGCAGGCGACATTCCCGTTTCGGCAAAATTTTTAATCAGCGTTTTGGCGGACATCATAAACAAAGCGGCCGGAATTCCTTTTCCGGATACGTCGGCAATGACGATGCCGATATGACTTCCGTTGTGTCCCAATAAAAAGAAATCGTAAAAATCGCCTCCGACTTCTTTTGCCGCCGTCATTGATGCAAAAATATCGAATTCGTTTTTGTTGGGATACGGCGGGAATATGCGCGGCAAGGCGGCATGTTGAATTTCTCGGGCAAATTCCAATTCCTTATCCAAACGGGCGGCTGCTTCGGCGATAGCTTCTTTCAACGTGTCAACCATTGTGTTAATGCCGTTGGACAGAGAAACAAATTCCAGATTCGAATGCACATCGACTTTTTCGTTCAGGTTTCCTTCGGTAATTTTTTCCAATGTCGTGTTTGTTTTTTCAATCCCGCGGACGACGACCCGCTCCAATAATGCCGACAGGAAAACGTACACGATGAACAGCAGAAGTATGTAAACAAGAGCCGCCCACGATAAAATCGTATTGCGGAAGGCGTAAACATCGCTTTTCGGCATGACGGCGGTTAAACGATAAGAATCAATTTGTCGTGACATCAGGAAAACGGAATTTTTTAATAAAATCTGATTTTCCGGCATATCTTTGATGAAGTTCCAATCGGAACCCGTCAAAGTCGTTCCTTTTAACTCTTTATGTCCGGCGCTGATAATTTTATCGTCTTTTGAGATAATGATAAAACCGTCTTTTCCCAGAATATAATCATCGGCTAAAACGTCGGCGGACGCCGTTTTTAATGCTTCGGCATATCGTTCGGCCGAATACCCCATCTGAATGACGCCGGGAGCATCCAAACGTGATACGCCGACAAATTGTACCAACGAATTAACGCTGCCGCTTTTGTTATAACTGGTGCGCAAATCTTCGACATAAACGCCGTCTTTCTTGTTAATCAACGGCAAATAGGGGTGCATCAGATCGTATTCTTTAAAATCGGTGCCGATAAATTTTTCCGGAAAAGATTCGATCACGATGCCGTCCCTGCCAAGGATGCTGATTTCTTCTATTCCCGCGTCTTTGCTCCAATCCTGCAAGAAGTTTTTATTATGCAGCAATATCGGCGCATTTTTCAAAAGCATGGCAAAAACACGGGCTTTTTCAACCAAGCCGTTGCTTAATTCTTTTTTCAGATCTTTTAAATCGTCTTCAATGATTTTGACCTGATTGCCGATATAATCCAAATGTAAAACCGCCTGACGCATCATCATATTTTGAGCCGAACGCGTTTGAAAGAAATACGAAAGGCTGAATATGATGCAAAAAGCGATAAAGACAAACAACAACAACCACGCTTGAAAAACGCGGTGCAGAGAGGGGGCTTTTTTTTCGAGCATCGTGTGTCCCGATCTGTTAGTGGATATTGATAATTTCCCGCAATTCCGTCATTTTGACCCGGAAATCTGCCGATTGCCCTGGAAAACATTGAGAAAATCCCGCAATCCGGTCATTTCAAACACTTCCATCACAACTTTATTGACGTTGCGGATAACCAGCGCGCCGTCTTTGGCGTTTATTCTTTTCTGAGTCGATAAAATGACGCGTAAACCGGAGGAAGCCAAAAAATCCAATTCGGCAAAATCTAAAACAAGATTGCTTTCCGTTTTCAAAACGTCGTTAACAGCGGTTTCCAGCGCAGGCGATGTTGACGATGTCAGCTGGCCGATAACCTTCAAAACAACAATATCACCTTCCTGCGTTTTTTCGATTTGCATTTGATTTCTCCTGTTAAATAAGCTTTAAAAATATATTTATCCGATAAAAAAGCGTTGCATGTATTGCTTCTGTCTTTTTGTCGTTTTTTCGTTTTCCGATCATTATCATAAGACAAAACACATTAAACAAACAACTTCTCTTTTTGCCGAAGGCCGCGGAAAGGATGTTTTTTTTTAAGCTTCCTTATTGAAGATTTTGGATAGGAGCATGTACAAACGTCCCGCTTCGGAGCCCAGCAAAATACCGGTTAAAATATCAGAGCGTTCATTTTCCTGAGCGCGGGATAAAATACTGTCAAATTCGGCGATATAGCGGGAAACATATTCTCTGAATTCAGCATTTTCCGTAAAAGTTTCCGTTATTTTTCGTACTTGTTGTTTATCGACGGCGCGGGACAGATGACGAATAAACGCGCTTCTGTCGCCGGAATAATACCGTTTCCAAAGGTCTTCTTCAACATTTGGCGTATAAATGCGCGCCATATCAACACCCAAAGACTGCAGCCTTTCCAGAATAAAAGAGGCTTCTTTCATAAAACGATCCGTATC
Organism: Alphaproteobacteria bacterium; assembly: GCA_017476085.1. Next base: position 4,298 of record JAFVEJ010000101.1, on the reverse strand, counting down.
GGCTTCTTCTTTTCTTTTATCCAATGCGGTAATGTATTCTTCCGCCGATCGGGAGGCGGAAATCAAAGACTGAACCTGTCTGTTGAACGCACCGCCCAATTTCAGAGACTGAGCCGAAATCTTTTCGCCGGATTCCTGAATTTCTTTGGCGTTTTCACGCATGATATTCAATAAATTCTGCAGCCGTTTTAATGCGTCATCCGCAGCGACGGACAACAAATCCGACTGATCGACAAACTGTTCGCCGGATTTACGCACTTCAACGGCAATGCGTTCGGAATTTCCGGCCACTTCGCTGAGCATGGAGCGCAGACGCTGGCCGGCCAGGTCAATTTGAATAACGCCTTTGTTTGACATTTCTTCAAATTCTTTTTCGATCTGTATGATGGTATCATTCATACTGCGTACCCTGGCGCCGGCTTCTTCGGCGGTTTTGTTGAAATCAACAGCCCGTTCCCGCATAACAATACTCAGGTTTTTAACGGCCTTTTGTGCGTCTTCGGAAATACGGGTCAGCTGATGAGATTGAACCAGGAAAGATTCTCCCGTCGTTTCCAGCTGTTCCCTGGCGATTTGTCCGGCAGCTTCGATCATATTGGCATGGGCTGAAAATTCATTGCCGGCCGTTGTCAGATTGTTCGTTACCTGTTCGGTCATATCGGATAAAAGAATGGCTTTTTCTTCCAAAAATTGAGCGGCGGCCTGCGATCTGGCCAAACTGTCTTCGGCAGATTTGGATGCTTCCTCATTTCTGCGGCGCAAATTTTCACCCATCGCATCCAATTCAAAACCGATTCGCGAAGACGCGGTCAACAAATCGTTTGTATTCTGACGAACCGCTTCATTAATGCTTCGGATGTGCGTCATAACGTTTTCCGCCGCTTCTTTCAGATAATTGATCTGATTGCTTAGCGCCGCTTCCCCCATACGGGATTGAGTTGCCACGATATTGGCCACGTCTCCCAGATCAACAATATGCCGTTGCATGGAATCGCGTACCATAACGGCTTGTTGTGTCGATTTGACAGACTGTTTTTGCAAATTGTCGGTTTGCTGCGATATTTCATCCTGCAAAGCAAGGATTCTCTGCATCAAATCGTCTGCGGATTGCTTAAAGTCATTTTGTTTGGCTTCCAAAGCGGATAAAGATTCGGAATTGCGTTGGCAGGCGATCTGCGCCATTTCCGATAATTTTGTCGTGGCGTCGGAAACGGAAGAACTGATTTCGGCTATTTTTTCCTTCGTGTCATCGCTGAGCGTTGACAATGTTTCCGCTTGGCGCGTTAAGGCTGTTCCGACGGTTTCCAGCTGCGATATGGTCATTTCGGAAGCGTGGGAGAGTTCTTTTGTTTGAACGTTCAATCCTTCTTCAATTAAATTGATTCTGGAAACAAGGCGTTCCAAATCTTTATCCGCCTGTTCGGATTGTTCGCGAAGCATCGTTGCAACCTGAGAACTTTGTTCCGCCAGTTTGTCCGATACTTCGGATAATGTTGAGTTTTGCCGGTTAAAGAGCGTTTCAAGTTTTTCGGACTGATCCGTCATCACGGTGGAAGCGTTTTGTGTGTTGTCAATTAAAATTTGGGCGTCTTCCGTTAATTTTCTGAACTGTTCGTCAATTTGCTGAACGACTTTTTCACAGCGGGATTGGATCAGTTCGGAAGAAATATCCATTTGAGTCGTTTGTCTGGCAATTTCCGCGCTTATTTCTTCTGCGTAGGTGGTCATCCGATTTGCGGAAGCGTCCAAAAGCGCTTTATGGCGATCCAATTCTTCATGCAGCGTATTGTTGGCGATGACCGTCTTTTGCGAAGACATATCCAAGGCGTTGATTTTACTTAAAAGGCTGGCATCCAGCGTATTGACCTGATCGACGATTTTGCCGGACTGCGTCAGAGTGTCTTCGAATAAACGAGTCAGACGCAAAACCGTTTCCGCCGCACGCGAATCAAGCAATTCGGCAATATCCGTCAAATCTGTCGATTGTTCTTTCAGATCGGTTTTGGCCGCATCTATTTTTGCGGCAGCGTTGGAAATGTATTTTTGCTGCTGAGCCAAAGATGTTTCCGTTACAATCGCTTGAGAAACCAAAGCACCGGTCAAATCTGACAACTCATTGTTTTGCTTCATTAATTTCTGGCAGGCCGTTTCCGTTTTTTCTTCTGTCGCGGTTATGTTGTCGTTCAGTTCCGCAAGGCTTGTCCGAATGTTTTCCTGAATGGCGGATAAGCGCGGCTCTGTGCCGTCCAATGCTTCCGCCAGTTTTTGAGTATGCTCGGTTAAAGCCGCCGAAACGGTTTCAGCCCGTTCTTTCAATCTGGAAACCGCTTCCGTCAAACGGCCGGCTCTGTTTGAAATATCTTCGTCAACAGCCGATATTTCTGTCCGGGTTTGTTCGCCGACGGCGGCAATCTGGCCCGCTTTTCCGCTCAGGGATTCGGAAACGACGGAAATTTGATCAATCGCGGTTGTCGAAGCCGAATTGATTTCATTAATATAAGTATCCAATGTTGTTTCAATCGTTTTGAAACGCGTGATAATTTTTTCCGCTTCCTGATCCAGCAGCGCATTTTGTTCTTTAAAGGTGTTTTGAATTTGTCCGGCTGTTTCAAGCAGCTGTTTGTCGTTGGCGGAAACGGTATCGATTTGTTTGCTGAAAAGGTCTTCAAGCATATTGATGCGCCGTTCCAATCCGGACAGCATTTTTTCCGTGTTGTCTTGAGCGGATTGCGCCGTATCGTTCAGAACGGAAATTTGCGTTTCTAAATCGGAGATAATGGAATAAACATTATTTTCAATAGATTCACCGCTGCCGGTCAGGGTGGCTACATGATTTTCAACAGCCTCTTTGACGCGGAGTGATTGTTGGTTGACTGTTTCGAATATGCGATTCCCCGCTTCGACAATAAAAGCGCTCTGACGGTTTAATTCCGCGGCTGCGGCGGCTGTTTGACGCGTCATAATATCGCGTACGTTTTCAGCGGTGTTTTGCAGTAATGTTTGTTGTTCCCGAATTTCAGAAGAAATGCGCAGCGTTTTGTCGGACAGCGTATCGCCGGTTTCGGTCAGTTGATGAACAGCAGTTTGCAAATCGGAATTAACCGAAGATGTCAGGTCGGAAAATTGATCGGCTGCGGTTTGAATGGCCGTCAGGTTCGTTTCCAGCAATCCGGCAGCTTCTGTTGTTCTTTCATTGATTTGTACGGACGATTCGTTAAGCAGTTCCGTTTGCTGCCCTATTTTATGAACGGATGTTTCGATGTCTTCCTGAAGTGTTCCGACAATGCGGTTCAGATCGTTTAATCGGTCTTTTAATGTGTTTTGCGTATTGTTTGTGCATTCTTTCAGCAAGTTGTACACAATGTTTAAATCCGATGTTTGTTGGCGGATATCATCCAACAGGGACTTGACGTATAATTTGTTTTTGGCGTTGGGATGCGTAAATTCAAAAATATAACTGCGCAGCTTTCGGGCTTCTTTGACATATTTGCGCTGAGAAGAAAAATAAATGGCGGCAATCCAAATAAAAGCAAACGGAGACAAAGATCCGGCGATAATGCTCATAAACTCGGGCGGAGTCATTTCAAAACGCGCTGCCCACCAACCGCTGGACAGCAGATAATCAATGACCAAAAAGGCCCAGACAATGCTTAAAGCGGCAGCGGCGATCAAGCTGTTATCCGTTTTTTGCGGTTTGGCTTGTTCAGGCAAACCGCTTTGTTCGGAAAACATCATTTTTGTATCGTCGGAAAAAGCATTCGAGTTGTATTCGGCTTCTGTGTCCTGCGTCATTTTATCCGGTCCTGTCAGAGTTCATAGCTTAATAAGAATCTCGTAAAATCCTCTTGTCGTCAAGGATTCTATTGACAATATTTGCTATCAGTTTAAAAAGTCTTATATAAATACAGAACTTGATTAACAAAAGTGAAAAACGATGTCCGAAAAAATAAAACATTATCCCGAAGTCAGCCCGAAAGCCGATTTCCCGGCTTTGGAAGAAGACATTTTAAAATTTTGGCGCGAGAACGGCACTTTTAAAAAGTCCGTCAACAACCGCGCCGCCGGTGAAAAAGGCTCTAACGAATATGTGTTCTACGACGGTCCTCCGTTTGCGAACGGTCTGCCGCATTACGGGCATTTGGTTACGGGATATGTGAAGGACATTATTCCCCGTTATCAGACGATGCGCGGCCATCGCGTCGAACGTCGTTTTGGTTGGGACTGCCACGGGTTGCCCGCGGAAATGGATACGGAAAAGTTTCTGGGCATTTCCGGACGCGCCGCAATTTCCAAATACG
>JAFVEJ010000100.1 GCA_017476085.1 Alphaproteobacteria bacterium | reverse complement strand
GAGTGTTTTTCAGGCTCAGCAAGTTGGAGCGCATAGATGCTGTAAGAGCAATTTTATCTGTCATAATATAATCTCCTTTTCTAGGTTCTTTACGGACCCAAGTTGGGAAAGACCCTCTCGGGCCGGTTTCTGGAAACGGCAACTTCGGCCGCCATAATAGACTCCATTGTCAAAAATATAACACAATTAATGATGGTCTGCAATAGGGAAGATCAAAAGGAAATATTGCGACAATCCTTATAATAAAATAAGGTATTTGTTTTTTTAGGTTTCTTACGACTGATTCCGGCGGGGAATTATTAAGGAGTTTTCTTTCTTTTTAACCGGGAATACGTTAAAGTATCCGGTGTCTTGATAGGAATAGGGAGTTTTGTATGACCGGCAGTCTGAAAAATAAAAAAGTCGTTCTGATCGACGGATCGGGTTATATCTACAGCGCTTTTTACGCTTTGCCGCCGATGACGCGCAGCGACGGCGTGCCGGTTAATGCCGTTTACGGTTTTTGCGCGATGCTGATGAAGCTGATCAAGGAAATGCCGGCCGACTATTTGGCAGTGATGTTTGATGCGTCGCGCCAAACTTTCCGCATGGATATTTTTCCCGATTACAAAGGGACGCGCAAGGAAACGCCGGAAGAACTGATACCTCAGTTCCCTTTGCTCAGACAGGCTGTTGATGCGTTCGGCATTGCGCAGGCTGAAATGGAAGGCTATGAAGCCGATGATTTATTGGCGACTTATGCCCGCTTGGCGCATCAGGAAGAGGCTGAGGTCACTATTGTTTCCGCCGACAAAGATCTGATGCAGCTGGTCGGGTCGGGCGTGACGATTTACGATCCGATGAAGCAGCGAGTCGTCGAAGCCGAGCAGGTTATGGAAAAATTCGGCGTGACGCCGGACAAGGTTGTCGATGTGCAGGCTTTGGCGGGCGATACTTCCGACAACGTTCCCGGCGTACGCGGTATCGGCATTAAAACGGCGGCAGCCTTGATCAACGAATACGGGACGTTGGAAAATTTGCTGGATAACGTTTCTTCCATCAAGCAGAACAAGCGTCGCGAAGTGTTGACAGCCGATGCGGATTTGGCGCGTATGTCGAAAAAATTAGTCACTTTGAACGCTTTTGCGCCGGTTGAAAAATCGCTTGACGATTTTAAGCTGATATCGCCGGATGTGGCAAAGACGAAAGCTTTCTTTGAACAAATGGGATTTAAAAGTTTAATCGGAAAGCTGGATTCTTTTCATATTGCCGCACCGGAAGAAAAAAATGAAGCTTCTCCGGCTGTGTCCGCTTTGCCGGCCGTTCCGAAAGTCGAAAAACGTTACGCTTTGATTCAAGACGCGCGGGAACTGGAAAAACAGCTGAAAATCGCCGAGGAAAAGGGATTCTTAGCCATCGATACCGAAACCGATTCTTTGTCGGTTGCCGATGCGCAAATGGTCGGTTTTTCTTTTTGTTATGAAGAAGGAAAGGCGTTCTATGTGCCGCTGCGTCACAAACCGCTGCATCCCCAAACCGATTTATTCGGAAATGAAAACGGCGGTCAGGAGTTAAAGCAAATTCCTTTAAAAGAAGCGCTCGCGTTGTTAAAACCCGTTCTGGAAAATCCCGGCGTGTTGAAAATCGGCCACAATATCAAGTTCGATTGGCATGTTTTTGCCAACGAATATGATGATTTAAATTTGTCGCCGATAGACGATACCATGGTATTGTCTTACGATTTGGACGGCGCGGCGCATCTGCACAATATGGATGATTTGGCCGCTTTGTTTTTGGATTATACGACGATTAAATACAGGGACGTGTGCGGCACTGGACGCGCAAAAATCACTTTTGACAGGATTGATCTGGCCGCCGCGTTGGATTATGCCGCCGAAGACGCCGATATTACTTTGCGCTTGTGGCATTTTTTTAAAAAGCGGCTGGAAAACGAGAAGCTTGTTTCCTTGTATGAGTTGTTCGATCGGCCGTGCGTCTCTGTTTTGTATCATATGGAACGCGAAGGAATTAAAGTTTGCCGTGAAGAATTGAAAAAACTCAGTACCTCTTTCGGCGAAAAACTGAAAGTATTGGAAAAAAAGATTTATAATGAAGCCGCGGAAGAATTTAATTTGAATTCTCCGGCTCAGTTGGGGAAGATTTTGTTTGAAAAGCTTAATCTGCCCAAAGGAGTGAAAAATAAAAAAACAGGTTTCTGGGGAACGGACGCGGCCGTTCTGGAAGAGTTGGCCGACGACGGTTTTCAAATCGCTCGCGACATTTTGGAATATCGTCAATTTTCCAAGTTGAAAAGTACTTATACGGACGCTTTGCAGGAGCAAATCAATCCTAAAACAGGGCGTGTGCATACGACTTTTATGCAAACGGTCGCTTCGACGGGGCGTTTGTCCTCGAACGATCCGAACTTGCAGAATATTCCGATTCGGCAGGAAGAAGGACGCGCCATTCGCCGCGCTTTTATCGCCGAGCCAGGCAAACTGCTTCTGTCCGCCGACTATTCGCAAATCGAATTGCGGCTGATGGCTCATGTCGCTGACGTACATGCTCTGAAAGACGCTTTTGCTTCAGGGGCGGATATTCACGCGGCGACCGCTTCTCAAATTTTCGGCGTTCCCGTCGAAGGTATGGACCCGATGATCAGGCGTCGCGCCAAAGCGATCAATTTTGGCATCATTTACGGCATTTCCGCTTTCGGATTGGCGCGTCAATTGGGAATCGGGCGCAAAGAAGCGCAGGAATACATCAATGCTTATTTTGCTAAATATCCCGAGATCAGAACGTATATGGAAGAAACGGTTTATTTTGCCCGTGCCAACGGTTTCGTGATGACGCCGTTCGGACGAAAATGTTCGGTCGGCAGCATCAATGATAGAAACGCTGCGCGTCGTCAGTTCGCAGAACGCGCCGCTATCAATGCGCCGATACAGGGCGGTGCCGCCGATATTATTAAAAAGGCAATGCTGCGCGTGCCGTTGGCGTTAAAAGAAGCTGATTTGTCCGCTAAATTATTATTGCAGGTACACGACGAACTGATTCTTGAAATGCCGGAGAAAGAGGCGGAAAAAACGGCGCAAGTTGTTAAAGATGTGATGGAAAACGTTTTTACTCTGTCCGTTCCTTTGGTTGCGGAAGTCGGTGTTGCCGGCAACTGGGCGGACGCGCATTAAAAAAACGGGGCTGTTTAAGCCCCGTTTTTATCAAAAAGATTTTAGAAATCATACTGGAACTGAATGCCGACGACTTCCGCGTTAAAGTCGTATTTGACGTCGAGAGGTTTTGTTCCTGCACCCATTCCCGTGTGACTGTAACCGTTTCTGGCTTTGAACGTCGGCAGGTAAATGTGCGTGTAGCCGACATCCATTTTGACGTGATCCGTCATCTTGTATGTGAAACCCAAAGACATCAGGACTCGGTCGTTGTCAGGAATGCGTACCGTTCTTGTCGAAGCGCCGCGCACCGGAGATTCGTCAAAGCCCAATCCGGCACGGAACGTCCAAGTGTCGTTATAGTACCAGTCAACACCCAAAGCGACCGACCATGTGTTATGCCAATTGTATTTGGACGTGTGATGATCCAGCAGGCTGGAGGAGGTCAACGTAAACTCGTCAAAAAATTCCCAACGCGTATAACGGACAGAAGCCGAATAACCGAAGTCGCCATGTCTGTGATAGCCGGACAGCAACCAGATTTCAGGCAAGCGTGTGACTGTTCCGCCAATGTATTTGTTGCTCAAAGGGCCTAATCCGGTAAGTTTGTGATCGCCTTTCAGCGTGTGTTCCACTTCTGTTGAAACGGTCGAATAAGACAAGCCGATTCGCGTGTCTTTATCGTGTTCGTACATAACGCCTAAGCGTCCGTAAACATTCCAGCCGTCAATATCAAATTCGCTGAACCCCGTCGTGTTGGAGGTGTTCGTCATTTTAACCCGTCCCCAACGCGCGATAACAGAAGCGCCGAAGCTCCAATGGTCGTTTAGTTTGTAACCCAGTGTCGGGGCTATATCGATAGCTTCCAATTCGGAATCAACGCCGTAATCGGAACCGAACCAGTTATGATCATATTTTGTCGCCAATCCCAGCGGGGCATACATACCGATTCCAAAGTAAAAAGAATCGTCTAATTTGTATTGCGCAAACAAATTCGGCACGGCAACAGGAATGCTGATGTCTTCTTTTCCGGAAACAACACGGTCAAAGCCGGCAACGTTTTTTGTCGCCTGTCCGCTGACTTTGCCATGTTCCCAGATCAAAGCAAGCCCGGCTTGAGCGCCGGAGCCTTTTAAGGTGATGCCCGCGGGGTTGAAGCCGATCGCGGAATAGTCGTCGCCGACAACACCGGCACCCGCAAATGCGCGGCCGACGCCGGTCATCGAAATGTCATTGATGGCAAATCCGGCGGCGAATGTTTCGCCGGATAGAAGCATTCCTGTTGTTAAAACGATTGCGGGCAAACCGCGTGAAGCTGAAATTCGAAAGTCCATTTTATCCTACTCAACTTTTTTTATAGAGGTTTAAAAAAGCGCGGGTGTGGCTGATGACCACATCCGTTATTTTTGTCATTTCCTTTTCCCCGTAATCTGCCCAATTCAGCTGCTGCAGAATAAATTGCTTGCGCGATCTGAACACGAACATTTCCGCAAACAGCTGAATTGTGTACAGCGTCGCGCTTTCATGATCGATTGTGTTGCCGGTCGCTTTGACGATCAAAGCGGCGGTCAGCGTATAAACGGGAGCAATCAGTTCCTGATACAAGATGTCAAAAGCTTCGCCCGGAACGAAGTATTCGTGCAGAAATACGGCAACATCTTCACTGGGCAAACGCTGAGAACACACCAAAGAACATAAAATGGAAATACGCTTGTATAACAGCTCTTCCGCTTGTTCCGGCGTTGTGTTTTCATCGGACAACAACGTTTGAACGGACGTTATTTTATCATCCAGTTCCCGCATAACGCGTTCGGCAATATCCTGCAAAACCGCGCGATACAGCCCTAATTTACCGCCAAAATAATAGGTGATGGCGGAAATATTGACTTTTGCGGCGGAAGCAATGTCGCGTGTTGCCGTCGCCTGGTATCCGTTGACGGCAAAAGCGTGTTTTGCTTTTTCCAGTAAACGCTGTTGTGCTCCTTTAACCACTTGTACCCTCTTAACTATGACAGAATGGACTATATACTGGTGAAAACAAAAAGTCAATCAATCGATTGATTTTTTGTTTTTAAATATTATCCGTTTGAATTTAAAGACTTTTCAAACAAGCGAGCCGCCGTTTCAATACATTTTGGGCAAGGATAAACGGGCAATCCTGTTGTACCTTTCAATTCGCGACAGACAATGGATCCGGCTTCGGCTTTAAAAGAATCTGCCAATTCGCGGATCTGTTTATAGGTGTCGGGGCGCGTTGCTTTGTCGCCGAGCTTTCCGTCGGAGTTTTTCAATCCGATCAGCATAAAAGCGGCTGTTACGGCACCGCAGGTGTCGCCCATACCGCCCATACCGGAGCCAAAACCCTCCGCGATTTTGTAGGCTTGTTTTTCATCCAATCCGAATAAATCGGCATAAGCGCACAGAACGGCCTGAGCGCAGTTGTATCCGTGAACGTTTCTCAGTTCGACGGCTTTTTGAACGCGTGTTTCCATTTTTTTTCCTTTCGATTTTCAGCTTCAAAGCCACTATAACTTTTTTATTTTCTTTGTTCAAATGTTAGGCTAAAATTCCAAAACTTTCAGATATGTTACGGGAGAAATTTAATGAATCTAAAAGGCACTAAAACAGAAAAGAATTTAATGACCGCCTTTGCCGGCGAATCTCAGGCGCGCAACAAATACACTTATTTTGCCAGCGTTGCGAAAAAGGAAGGGTATGAACAGATTTCCGCTTTGTTTGCAAAAACCGCCGAAAATGAAAAAGAACATGCTAAGCTGTGGTTCAAAGCTTTGGGAGAACTCGGCAATACGGTTGAAAACCTGAAGCATGCCGCCGAAGGGGAAAATTACGAATGGACGGATATGTACGCCACGTTCGCCAAAGAAGCCGAAGAAGAAGGTTTCCCCGAACTTGCCGCTCAATTCCGCGGGGTTGCCGCCATTGAAAAAGCGCATGAAGAAAGATACCGCGCTTTGTTGAAAAACATTGAAATGCAGGCCGTGTTTGAAAAAGCCGGTGAAACAATGTGGGAATGCCGCAACTGCGGTCATTTGGTTATCGGCAAAAAAGCGCCCGATGTCTGCCCCGTCTGCAATCATCCGAAAAGCTATTTTGAAGTCCGCGCCGAAAACTACTAGCTACTGGCTGTAGGGGCGAAACGCCCTCCCGGCGGAGGATTATATTCTGCCTAAAAGCCCTCGTATTTTTACGAGGGCTTTTCTGTTTAAAAAAATCAGGCAATGTCTTCTTTTTTCTTTTTAAATTGCATTTCATACAAAGCGGCATATTCTCCGCCAATCTTTAATAATTCTTCATGCGTGCCGCTTTCAACGATAATGCCTTCATTAATAACAAAAATTTTATCGGCATTTTTGACTGTGGATAAGCGGTGCGCGATGACCAACACCGTTCGATCTTTCATCAGGTTGTCGATGGCTTGCTGAACAATGGCTTCCGATTTGTTGTCCAAAGCGGAAGTTGCTTCGTCCAGAATGACGATCGGCGCGTTTTTCATAAACGCGCGGGCAATCGCAACGCGCTGTTTTTGACCGCCGGACAGCAAAACGCCCCGTTCGCCGATTTGGGTGTCCAAACCGTTTTCCAAAGAAGCGATAAATTCATCTAAACAGGCGCTTTTAACGGCGATTTGCAGTTGTTCTTCATTGTAATCGGTTTTTCCCAATAAGATATTGTCGCGAATTGTGCCCGAAAATAAGAAATTGTCTTGAAATACGATCGCAATGTTTTCTCGCAGATCGTGTAAATTGATTTCTTTAACGGGGATGCCGTCTATCAATAATTCTCCGCCCGTAATATCGTAAAACCGAGGCAGCAGGTTGACAAAAGTCGTCTTTCCGCCGCCGGAATTACCGACAAAAGCATACATTTTTCCGATTTCAATATTGGCGGAAACGCCTTTTAACACAGGTTTGCCGGGCAAATATTCGAATACGACGTTTTTATATTCGATTTTGTTGTGCACGCCTTTGAGAGGAACGGGAGTTTCGCTGTTGCGAATATTCGGAATGGAATTTAACTGGTTGAAAACCTGATCCATCATCAAAAAAGACATTTGAACGGAAGTAAAGCTGTTCCCAATGCCTTTGATCGGTGTGTAAAGCATCAGTAAGGCGGCAATGAAAGAAACAAAGTTGCCGCTGGTGATTTGATGCGTAACGATCAGCCAGCTGCCCAACCAGATAGCTCCGGCAATTCCCAAAGAAACGATAAAATGAATCAGAGGCGACAATCCTCCCGTTTTTTGAATCATTTTCATTTGCAGATGGAACAGCCCTTTTAAATCCTTTAAAAAACGTTCTTCTTCATGTTGATGCAGATTATAAGAGGCAATAATGCGGTTGCCGGCAAAAGTTTCGTTGTAATGCGTTGTAATTGCCGATAAACCGCCGATCTGCTTTTTTGTCAGTGCTTTAATTTTCTTTCTGACCATTGTCAGAGGATAAAGGGCTCCGAACATAAAAATCAGCGCGATGATTGCCAGTTGCCAGGAGTTCCAAAACAAAACGCAGACTAAAGAAACAGAAGAAAAAAAACGGGTTGTAAATAACTTTACGTTTGCCAATAAACCGCTGCAGGCCATTTCGGCGCAGGTGCTGAATTGTAAAATTATGTCGCCCGAAGAGGTATGATCAAAATAAGAAGCCTCTTTGTACAATAATTTGCGGTACAGATCCATTTTCAATGACATGGTGATTTTCTGACCGACCCATGTATTAAAATACGTCGCGGTATAGTTGCAAATGCTTTGAAAAGCGCTTCCGATCAGGATCACTAAAGGCATTAAGGAAACGGCCGCGACTTGTTTTTCGACAAGAACAACGTCCATGTACGGCTTTAAAATCCAAGCGGTCAACGCATCGAAAGAACCGATCGGAATTGTCACTAAAACCGCCAAAGCAGCCCGTAGGCTGTACGGTTTGACATACGGCCACATCTTGCGGTAATTCGCAATCATCTGGGCATTTTTAACTTTATCGAAAAAAGACATTATTTATTCCTTAAAATCTTTGCGCAAAGAGTAGCTAAGAAAATATCGACCGTCAATGCAATTTACAGCACCGTTTCTTTTCGCAGCTTAAAGAAAAGCAGCGTGCATCTGTAAAAATAAAAGATTTGAATATTCTAAGGCTTTTCTTTTGCTTTTGTTGGTTTTTCTTTTCGGGATGCTTTTTGTTTCAAATAAGTTCCGTATGATTTTAAACGTGACGCTTTCATTAAAGCGACGGCGCAATGTTGTGCCGTATCCGGCATAACAATAAAATCATTGGGACGATTGTGAAACAATCCGACGTATTTTCCGGCATAAGGATGCATTGGATTACCGTTCGGCAGCGTAGTCGTCGACAGCTGAAGTTTACGGACGCCCTGCATTTGACGATCAAAACGTTCCAAAGCTTCTTGGCGTATCTTCGGATCGTCCATCACTTCGATCAGATCGGCCAATCCTTCGGAATAAGTGCAGGCATTCAGATTATTTTCGATATATCGAACCGGCATGTCCTGCTGTATTTGCGCAAACATATACTTCAAAAAGTCAAGGAATTTAGGATCCTTTGTCGTTTTATAACGCTGTGCCGCCGCTTGAGCTCCCCAATGAAAAAAGCGTTTGATTTCATGGCTTTTTTCACGATAGGAACGCATAATGATGTCGTCAACGATTTTTATCCAATCGCCGTTTTTGCGGTCTTCCGGAAAGAAATCCGTATAAAGCGCCAGTGCGAGCCACGTTTCGCCGTCATAGAAGGGATGTGGTCCGTCTTTGTGGCGAACCTCGCGGAAACCGTAATTTTTATCAAAATAGGTATCTCTT
>JAFVEJ010000099.1 GCA_017476085.1 Alphaproteobacteria bacterium | reverse complement strand
TTCAACCGTTGGGATGCCGGACAGCAGTTTGCAACCGATATTATGCTGGATATGGTAAAAGATATCCAGGCGGGCAAAGAAACAAAGATCCCCGCCGCGTTCACTCAAGCGTTGAAGGGATACCTGAACGATGACAACCTTGACAAAGCTTTCATTGCCAAGGCGTTTATTCTTCCTTCCGAACGCGCCGTTGCGGAACGGATGGATGTTGTTGACGTTGATGCGATTGCTCAGGCGCGCGCCGCACTGCGCAAACACATCGCGACGGAATTGAAGGACGATTTGCAAAAAGTCTATGAAAACAATCAGGTCAAAGGCGAATACGTTCCGAACGCCGAAGATTCCGGCAAACGCGCCGTTAAAAATATGGCGCTGGGTTATTTGAGCATTTTAGACGATTCTTTGGCGCTGAAACAATACTATTCCGCTGAACAGATGACGGACAAGGATGCCGCCGTTCGCATTTTTGCCGGCAAAGATACGCCTGAAGCCAAAGCTGTTATGGAAGATTTCTATCAGACCTACAAGAAAGATTCTTTGGTGGTTGACAAATGGCTGTCTATGCAGGCTTTAGCCTCTGCCGACTCTTTAAAAACAGTCAAAGAATTGATGACTCATGAAGCATTTTCTATGACAAATCCGAACAAAGTGCGCGCGCTGATCAACGCGTTTGCCGCCAATCCGACGGCTTTGCATAAAAAAGACGGTTCAGGATATGATTTCATTGCGGAACAAACAATAGCCGTTGACAAAATCAATCCGCAAGTCGCCGCGCAGATTCCAGTCGCTTTGGGTAACTGGAAAAAGTTCGATCCCGAACGTCAGGAAATGATGAAAAAGGCGTTGACTCGTATCATTGAAACGCCGGATTTATCGCCGAACACTTATGAAATTGTTTCTAAATCTTTGGGAATTTCAGAGAAAAAGGAACGTCAAAATGCGGCTGATTTTCTGAAAGATCCCGGTGTCAAACGTTATTCCAACGGCTCTAAGTCTGTTTCCGAGCGCAGAACAAAAGTCAGTTTGTTGGCGGCTGCGCGTCAGGCGTCAGGACGATGAACAAAAATACCGTTTTAATCGGAACAGCCGGTTTCCTCTTGGGAATCGGCTGTGGTTTTTTATTTGCCCCTAAAGATCGAAACATCGGCTTAACACAGTTGGCGCTGTCCGATTTTACTTCGCAAGGGCGCTCCGAGATTCAAAAAATGGCCGAAGAAATTAACGGCGTTTTAGATGAAGATGTCGGCGAAATTATGGCTGAAAAGACACGAATGCTGCAGGCAATCAGCGCAAAAGAACCAGATCAAAACGCGGCAGATTTTTATTTATCCGGCATGGAAGATAAAATGAATAAAGCTCAGGCAAAAATTAACCGGATTTTATTGAACACAATTCAACGTATGCCGTTTATTGACAGACGGACGTATATGAAACTTTACTTGAAAAAACGTCCCGTTTTAAAATTGCGCAGCGTTGTTTTGCCGCCGCTGACAGAAACGAATTTTGATGATTTCCACGGTGAAACAAATTTAATTTTGAAATCGCGGACAACAGATCCTTCATAGGTTTTTAGAATGGCTGAACTCAAAAAAACAAATGCGATGCGTTTATTGGATCAAGCGCATATCGTTTATAAATGCTATGAATATGAAACGATTGACGGCAAAATAGATGCTGTCTCCGTTGCTCAAAAAATAGGACAAGAGCCCGAACAGGTTTTTAAAACACTTGTTACGCAATCCCCTGCCCGCGAACATTTTGTTTTTGTCATTCCGTCAATTTGCGAACTTGATTTAAAACTAGCCGCTAAAGCAGCCAAGCAAAAAAGCATTGAGATGCTTCCGTTAAAACAGTTGTTAAGCACAACCGGTTATGTTCATGGCGGTTGTTCCCCGATCGGTATGAAAAAGCCGTTTCCTACATTTATTGACGAAACGGCTTTATTGTATGATCAGTTTTGCGTCAGCGCCGGCAAAGTCGGACTTAATTTAAGCCTTTCTCCTCAGGATTTAGCGCGTTTTGTTCTGGCGGATTTTGCGGAATTGGCTCGCTTTTCCTAGCCGGAAAAGCTTCTTCCATAATTTGAGCGGCAGACCACATTTCAAATCTGGCATCGACAACCTTTCCTTCCGGATATTTTGGTGAAAAAATAACGTTCATCGGCAAGCTGCGATAAGCATCCTGCGGCAACAACTTATTGAAGAACGGATCATTATATTTAATCCGCATAACAATTAAATCTCCGTTCTGAATCGCGTTTGCGGCTCCGTTTGTCACCATAACGAAACGATTCCATAAACACGACAGGCAAAAATCTTCGGTTACATTCAAATAAACCGCTTTCCCCGCATCAACCTGCCTATACAGCAACGTCTCATTAAATTCAATACTGCCCCAGTTATTCAAATTTTTGTCAGACGGATGAAGAGGAACAAAAATCAAACCGATCAACGGAAAAACAATAGCTCTTTTTTTCGGAAAGGTTTTGATTTTCCAAATGATCAAAAGAAAAATGCACAGCAATAATATTATTCCCGCCGCAATTTCTATACCGGTTTCACACCCGATTAACAGCAACAAAATCAAAATTTGAAAATACAAAGGCAACGGCATACCTAAATTAATCAACCGGCTGATCTGTTTGGTTTCTTCAAATGCCACGGACAGCTTTTTAAGCCGCAGCAAAAGCAGAAACGGCGAAGACAGTCCCAACAAAAAAGCCAACGAATAAAATATAAATGAACGGGACAACAGATCATACGTCTGATAGTACAAATCCGTCATCGGGGTAATTAACAGCAAAATTCCCGCCGCAAAACCGGTAATAATACCAGCCTTTTCCCATAAAAAATTGGCTTTCAAAGAAGAAAATACGCTCTCAAAACGCCGGCTTATATTTTCGACAACCGTATCATCAAAGATTTTTTTCCAATTAAATGAAAAGAAAACCAAAGCGACACTGCAAATATAATTAAATAACGGAGAATTAAATTGTGCCCCCCAAACCAGACCGCCAAAAACAGAGGAATATACGCACAACGCAAATACCGTTACGAAAATCCCCGTCCATACAAAGAACATCTTCATCAAGCCTTTATAAAACAGGAATGTTTTTTCGTTCGATTGTTTTTGAACGATTATTAACTGGTAAACCGCCAGTAAAAAGACCATCAAAACAGGCGTTAAAATGAAAAATTTTATTCCCATAAGAAACGACGCGATAAAATCCAGCACAGAAAAAGAAAAAATATCTCTCACTTTTCCGAATGTTTTTTGTTCGACCGGCGCTTTAACATTAAATTCCGCCCCTAATCCGGGAACTGTTACCGCCACTGAAACTTCGGCCTGATCTTTCAGCTGTTCCGGATTTAACAAATGCGCCATAATAAAAAGATCCCGCCCATTCTGCATCAAAAACGGCTTTGAAAAATGCAATCCCCGATCATTTTTTATCAAAACTTTTACTTTAGAAGAGCTTAAAAACGGCATCTTTAAAGAAACCGCCAAATCTATGTTGGCTTTTCCGCTTTTTTCGAAAACGGCTTTTTTCAAAGAAACTCCCAAATTTTGTTTTTTTGGAGATTGGGTCGCTTCCTGTACTAAATTCTGGCAAAACGACGCTTCTAAGACAGATTTTTCGGTTGTATATGTAATTTCCGGCAAAACATTTGTTTGGCATACATCCTTTGAACAAGTATTTACGGTCAGTTTTGCGCGAACAGTTCCTTCTTCTTTCGGATTAACCAATTTGGCTTGAAACGGCAGATAAACTTTTTCCGTATAACCCCAATATTTTTTTCCGTTTAAATTTATAGTTTCTTCCATCGGAAAAAACATTGAATCCAAAACAACATTTTTTGATCCGGTGAAATCGATTTGAATTCCGTTTTCCGGCAAACCTTCTTCCTGCGTAACAAAGAAAACATCTTTTTCCGGGAAAAGAATAAAAGACATCAGTATGTTTTCCTGCCCCATATTTGCGCATGAAGCTAATACTGCGCCGACCTTTTCAGAGCTTACGGATTTTGAAAAATAAGAACTTCTGTGAAAGTTCCTGATATAATCCTCAATTTTTGTATTCCCGATATAAACGTTTTTTATATTTTTCCAAGTATTTTTATCGGATAAATCGACAATCATATCCGTACGTCCCGGATTTTTTTCCAAAATCGACATATTGATATCATTGACCGCATTTTGAACCATTTCTTCCAA
This sequence comes from Alphaproteobacteria bacterium, assembly GCA_017476085.1. The sequence continues at coordinate 2,502 of JAFVEJ010000099.1, read as the reverse complement.
ATCTTTATATCTTTTTCCGAACAGAGAAATCTTTTTGACTTCCTCAACTTGTTCGGAATCAAGATCGATCAATTTTAACAGTTCATTTAAAATTTCTTCGTCCGTTGCGCCCTGCTGTTTGTTTTTCAAATAATATTCCGCTATAAAATGGAACGTTTCTTTTGCCGTATATGTTTTTATTCGTTTTACATCGCCGACTGTTATGGGGGTTAATTTGCTTTGCGCCGCTTCGACAGGGTTAAAACAGAAAAAAGCACTCAAAACGAACAGAACAAATATAAATATTTTTCGGCGCATTTTTTCAATATCCTTTAATTTTTATGGTATAATTTGAAAAAAAGGATATCATACCCGAATGAAAAAAAATAGGGAAAATACAAGCATGAGCTTTCTCAGTGGACAATGTTTAGTTGCTATGCCAGGAATGCTGGACGACCGTTTCGAACGTTCTGTCGTGTATGTTTGTGCTCACACAAAGGAAGGAGCAATGGGACTAATGATCAACCGTCCCATTCGAGATTTGACGTTTTCGTCTTTACTGGCGCAACTAAATATAGAACCAAGCAATCAATTAACCGCACCGCCTATCCTTGCCGGTGGCCCTGTCGATATTATCCGCGGTTTTGTGCTGCATTCGCCTGAATATGCCAGCAATGCGACATTAGCAATAACGGAGCAAGCTTCTTTAACCGTAACGACGGACATTATTCGGGATATATCCAAAGGCAGCGGACCTCAGAATTTTTTGATCGCTTTAGGCTATGTCGGTTGGGGCGGCGGTCAGTTGGAACAGGAAATTAAAGAAAATGCATGGCTGCCCGTTGAAACTTCGGCCGATTTGCTTTTTTTGCTGTCCCCTGAAAAGAAATGGGAGTGCGGACTGAAAAAGATAGGGATAGACCCTATACTTTTATCTCCCGAACAAGGAAAAGCTTAAATCGGATCTGCAAGCCCAAAATCTATCAGCATTTCCGAAACGCCTAAAGCGCCGACAAAACATTCCGCTTTTTCGGGGTCGTTCTTGTCCGGAACGCATTTTGCCGTTTTGCCGTCAAAATGATGTTTAACTCTATGATACGCCTCTCCAGCTTTTCCCGACCGCAGCCGTACCTTCAATGAAAAAGTTTTTTCTTTTATGCGAACTTTGCCCGCGTTAACGACAGATAATACACCTTCAACGACATTTTCGTCTGAAATTTCTATTGGTTTTTGCGCTTCCCGAAAGGCCTGTTGCCAACCGAAAACTTCTTCCTTCATTTGCTGTTCGCTGTTTTCAAATTGCGGATGTTTGACGAGTTCTTCCCGGCGTATAACCGGATTGTCCGTCAGTTTGAACGGATCTTCAATATCCGCAGCATTTATTGTGTTAGCAACTTCTTCTATATTTTTAACCGAAGTATTAACCGCCGCTCCGTTTTGATTTCCGAAACGCTTTGAAATCAGCTGCATATCTTCTTTAAATGTTTGTCGTCTGTTTTCAACAACCGCCTGCCATTTGCTTTCCAAAAACACTGATATCTCGTGCGGAGAAATGCCGTTCAAATAAAAAAGCCCGATAACGGCTGCCAACAAAACAGCAACATAATGCGGATGCTTCAGCAAAAAAAACGTTAAACGCAGCGCGTCTTTTGCCAATGCGATAATGCCGCCGATATATCTGGCCAAAAACATCTTTTATTCATCGGGATTTCCGCCGTAGCGGGCGCACAAATCCGCGACAGCTTCGGGGGTATTTTTCTGGAACAAAGGCGTATCCGGCGCATTAAAGGCATGTCCCGGTTTTAATGTCTGCAATTCTTCGGTCAGATTTTCTTCAGGCCAATTGAACGCTTCGTTTTTCAGGTTTATCAATCCAAAAATTTTTTCCGCCGTTTCAGGGATAACCGGTGCGGACAGAACCGCATACAAACGAATCACATTTAAAGCCAGGCGCAGAATCATTGCCGCTTTTTCGGGATTCTCCTTAATCACCGTCCAAGGCGCGGCAGCAGTCAGATAGTTGTTTCCTTCCACCCAGATGGCGCGCAATTCCGTCAAAGCTTTGCGAAACTCCATTTCGGAAAGATATTTTGTGTAATCCGCTATTCTGTTTTGCAGCGTTTGAACAAATTCTTTTTCAACAGCCGTCCATTCTCCGCCCGACGGAACGGCCGGGCCGATTTTAGAGGCGGTCATTTTTAAAACGCGGTTGACAAAATTACCCAGAACATCATTCAGATCTTTGTTGACTGTTGCGGCAAAAGAGGAAAACGTAAAGCTTGAATCGGCATTTTCCGGCGCATTTGCCATTAACCAATAGCGCCAATAATCCGGTTGAAACTCATCCAAAGCCTGATTGGTAAAGATACCGCGTTTTTGAGAAGTGGAAAACTTTCCGCCGTAAAAGGTCAGCCAGTTAAAGCCTTTGATGTAATCAACTTTTTTCCACGGCTCTCCTGAAGCCAAAAGTGTGGCCGGGAACATAATTGTATGGAAAGGAATGTTGTCTTTTGCCATAAATTC